>VAXF01000122.1 GCA_005888395.1 Actinomycetota bacterium
AAGCGGTCTTGCTCAGTCTCGTCCGGTCCTGAGCCGCTAGCTAGCGGGTCCGCCGCGCGGTGAAGTCCGGCCTGCCGGTTTCCCATCGCGGCTCGCAACAAACACTCGTCAAGTATTGGGAACTGACGTCAGTACTCGACGAGCTCCACCTCGTAGTCGTCGGGGTCGCGGAAGTAGAGGCGGCGGCCGGGCCCGTAGACGTCGACCCATTGGATGTTCGTGACGCCGAGACGAACGAGCGTCTCGCGCGCCTCCTCGAGGTCGGGCACGACGAACCCGAAGTGGTTGATGCCGGCGTGGGCGTAGTCGTGGTCGACGGTGCCCGGCTCGTGGGCCTGGAAGAGGGCGAGGTAGGCGCGGTCGTCGCCGACGTGGATGCCGGGCTGGCCGTCGCCGAGGTCACCCTTCCAACGGATGTGCAGGCCGAGGAGGTCGGAGTAGAAGGCCGCAGACCGTTCGGCGTCGGCCACAGTGAGGTTGACGTGCTCGAGGTGCATCGCGTGCCTCCAGTTATGAAAGTATCGACTTTTGTTAACTCCACCCGGGGCGGTTTGTCAAGGGAACGGCCGTCTCACGACGGTGCGGCGACGGTCACCCCGACGAGGGCCAGCACCCGGCGGAGGACGGCGGCGGGCACGAGGAAGACGCGGCGGTCGCCCTCGCGGCCGACGTACAGGAAGTGGCGGTCGAAGTCGGGTGCGCCGACGAGCACCACGACGGGCCGGTTGGAGGCAGTCGTGTACTCGAGACGCGCCTGCGGGTGGTCGAGGCCGTACGACGTGGGCCCTTCGGGCTGGTCCAGCACGCGCGCCGCGAGCAGGGGCGCGAGGGCAGTTCGCATGTCGCCGGCGGGTACCGGCCCCGAGCGCCCGGCCGCGGAGACGACGATGCTCGCGCCTACGGCCTCTGCTCCGGTCACGATCGCGACCGGCCGGTCGGCGGTCGTCCGCGGCGCGTGGTGGCAGCCGCCGAGTGCGGTCGCGACGAGCGCCGTCGCCGCGAGCCCGCGGGCGATGCGCGTCATCGGCGGCGGCGCCGGAGCCGACGAACGAGCGCGGGGACGAGGCCGATGCCGACGATCGCGCCGGGAACCGCGCCGACCGTCACGGCGAGCACGCGCGTTTGGCGCTCGGGCGTGAACGGCAGAGGGCGGTCGGCGCTCGGGCGCGACGTCGTGGCCAGCAGCTGCTCCTCCTCGGTGAGCCAGTTGATGCCGTTGAGAAGGAAGCGGGCGTTGGAGAGATGGTCGAGGAACCGATTGGTCACGAAGGCGACGTCGCCCGCGACCACCACCCGCGTGCGCTCGATGCGCGCGCCGCTCCGGCCCGGCACCCCGGTCTCGCCGGCCGCCACCCGGCTGTCGTCGGCGGCGGCGGCGACGAGCACGGGTCCGGGGATGTCGAGGCCGTCGAAGTCGATCTCGGTATCGGGCCGCGTCTCGACGAAGCTGCGTCCGCTCGCCAGCGCCAGGCGCGCCACGCTGAGGCCGGGGCGATCCGGCGGCACGGCCACGAACAGCCCGCCGCCCGCCGGCAGCTGGAGGCGCGAGACCCCGGCGTCGACCGGGCTGGCCGACGGGAAGCGCTCCACGATGACGTTGGCGGTGTCGAGGTTCTCGCTGCGCGCCGGGTCGATCACGAGCCCGCCGGTGAAGCGCACGCCCCAGGAGGCGATGAGCGGATTGGGGTCGGCGCGCGAGGTCGGCGTGGCCAGCACCATGAGGCGTCCGTCGGCCTTCGTGTACGCGTCGAGCGCCTGGACCTCGGCGGGCAGGAGCGGGTCGGTCGGTCCGGCCACGATGACGGCCGCGCAGTCCTTCGGCACGATGGACGAGGTCGAGAGGTCGAGGTCCCGGGGCTCGTACGCGTTGTGTCGCAGCAGGTCGGCCACGGCCGAGAGGCCGTCCGGCGCGGTGTCGTCGAGCGCGGGCTCGCCGTGCCCGGTGAGGACGCACACGGAGCGGACGTGACCGCGCAGCAGTCGGAGGATCGCGGTCGAGATCTCGAGCTCCTCCGCGTCGGGCGCGTCGACGCGCCGGCCGCGGTAGGTGAGCACGACCGAGGCGTAGCGGGTGATCCCGAAGCGACGGGCCTCGCCGGGGTGAGCGTCGGGGTCGACGACCGAGAACCTGATGCGCGAGTTGAGCTCGGTGTAGCGGGAGAGGAGGAAGCGGGCGTCGTCGGCCGCGCCGCCGTGGGAGGCGAGAAAGGCGCGGATGCGAAGGGGCGCGTGGACGGCGCGAACCAGTGCCCGTGTCTCGGGCGACAGCGTGAAGCGGTGGGCGACGGAGACGTCGACCTGGGTGTCGTGGCCGTAGGCGGCGACGTTGGCCGCGACGACCACGCCGATTGCGACCATCATCGCCGCGAGGCCGCGCACGCGCCGCGACCTCACCGCCGCTCCTCGAGGACGACGACGTTGGTGACGAGGCCGAGAGCGAGGAGCGACACGAAGTAGACGACGTCCTTCGTCGAGAGCGTGCCCCGCAGGAAGCCGACGACGTGGCCGGACGGCGCCAGCTCCTCCAACGCGAGACGCGGCCACCCCGTGAGCCCGCCCGAGACGATTCCCGCGCCCCACAGCGCCAGGAGCACGGCGAGCGAACCCACCGCCGCCACCAGGGGGTTCGAGGTGGCAGCCGACACCGCCAGCCCCACGGCCACGAAGGCGAGCCCCACCAGGATCACCCCGACGTAGCCGGTGAGGATCGGGCCGGCGTCGGGATGGCCCATCGAGGCGACGAGGAGCGGGCAGGCGAGCGTGGCGGCGACGTCGACCAGCAGCACGCCGGCCACGCCGAGGAGCTTCCCGGTGACCACCTGCCAGGGACGAACCGGTGAGGTGAGGAGCAGCTCGAGGGTGCCCAATCGCTCCTCCTCGGCGAAGCTTCGCATCGTCAGCAGCGCGGCGAGCACACCGAGGAGCACGTAGAGCGTCCCGAACCAGCCGGCGAGGCGGGCCTGGTTGCCGCGCAGCACGACCACCAGGACGACGCCGGCGGCGGCCGCGAAGCCGGCGGTGCTGCCGAGGCCGAAGGCGGTGAGGAAGTTGGCGCGCAGGTCGCGCGCTGCGATCGTCAGCGCCTGCCGCACGGCGAGCTGGTCAGTCGCGCACGAGGCGCAGATAGGCCTCTTCCAGCGTGCCCCCACCCGACAGCGACGCCACGTCGCCCACCGCGAGCACCTTTCCGTGATCGAGGACGACGACGCGCCGGCAGAGCTGGCTCACCTCGCTGAGCAGGTGGCTCGACAGCAGGACGGTTCGGCTCCGGCCGAGCTTGGTCACCAGCTCGCGGGTCTCGACGACCTGGCGCGGGTCGAGACCCGACGTCGGCTCGTCGAGGACGAGGACGGGGGGGTCGTGCACGAGGGCCTGGGCCAGCGCCACGCGCTGGCGGAAGCCGCGCGACAGCGTCCCGATGCGCTGGTCGCCCACGTCGTGCAGGCCCGCCTGCCCGAGCGCGCCGGCGACCGCGGGCCGCAGACGGGCCCGGGGCACGCCCCGTAGGCGGGCGCAGAAGCGGAGGTACGAGCGCACCGTCATCTCGGGGGGCGCGGCCGGCAGCTCCGGCATGTAGCCGATCGAGCGCCGGGCGCCGACCGGGTCGGCCGCGGTGTCGGCGCCGTTGACGCGCACCGTTCCCGACGTGGGGCGGAGGTAGCCGGTGATCATCCGCATGGTCGTCGTCTTGCCGGCGCCGTTGGGGCCGAGCAGCCCGAGCACCTCGCCCTGCCGCACGTCGAAGCTCACATCGGCGACGGCCGTGCTGCGCCCGAAACGGCGGGTGACGCCCTCCAGCTCGACACCGTGGTGGGCGCCGTTCACCCCACCTCAGGAACCGTCGTCGCCCGCCGGCGTCGGGTACCAGTTGACGATGGGGCAATACGTGACCGGCTCGCGCGTGACAAACCGGTGGGCGGAGTCCTGCCACTGCACGATCGTGTTGCACGAGGGAGTGGGCTTCGTGTAGTCGACCTTCCGGTAGTCGAGCGGGTTGAAGAGCCCGTTCATCGTGTACTGGTTTAGGCCCTCCAGCCAGCCCATGTAGCCCTTGCGGGTGACGTTGGCGCCGAGCGTCTTGACGGCCTCGACGAACTCGTTCCCGAGCGCCCAGCCCTCGAGCGTCCACTGGTGGAGCGGGTAGTTGGGCCCGTACTTGGAGAGATCGGAGCGGAACCGGGCGACCATCGGGTTGCCCAGCTCCGAGTACGACGCGGATAAGCCCGCGATGAACACCGAGTTGCGGCACGGTGCGCTGAACTCGCTCCCGACGATGTCACCCCACACCTCGATGGTCGAGACCTTGGCCTTGACGCTGAACTTCTGGCGGTCCATGGCCTGGCACAACCGCTCGTTGGCGGACACGTCCATGGCGTCGAACATGACGTCGACACCGGCCTGCCGCATGTTGAGCACGTCCTGGTCGAACGCCGGGGCGGCGGGGTTCTCACCGGCGCCTAAGCAGTGGCCTTTGCCGCCGCCGCCCTCGTAGACGGTGGGGATGCCCTCCTTTAATGCGCCCTGCTCCTCGAAGCAGCCGGCCTGGGCCGACACGGGGATGATGTAGTAGAAGACGGCCGCCTTGGTGGCGTGGGCCTGCTGCTTGAAGTAGCGGTAGAGGCCGCTGGTGTTCTCGAGCTTGCCGCCGTTGCCCACCGTCTTGCCGTCGCGCGCGTAGCCGACGCCGTA
>VAXF01000123.1 GCA_005888395.1 Actinomycetota bacterium
AACTCCATGCCGGCGTCGCGCACGAGCAGGCAGGTCTCGTAGCGCTCCTCCCAGGTGTGGGTGGTGACGATCCGGCCGAAGAACGAGCGCGCCGTCTCGAGGTTGTGGTTGTAGCGGTGCACACCCCCATCCGCGAGCCGGCGAGCCTGGTCGGCGGTGAGGATGCCGGCGCTGACCGCGACGTTGAGCCCGGTCGCCTCACGCACGAGCGGCACGGCGTCGAGAACCTGGCGCATGATGCGCTCGTCGGGCCCGCGCACGGCGAGGACGATGCAGAACTCCGACGCGCCCACCGCCGCCGTCTCCCGGGCCGCGGCGAGGATCTCGTCGGGGTCGAGGAACGGCGTCGCCTTCACGGGCGAGTCGAACTGGGCCGACTGCGAGCAGAACGCACAGTCCTCGGGGCAGCCCCCCGTCTTGGCCGACAGGATCCCCTCCACCTCCACGACGGGCCCGCACCAGGCGAGGCGCACCTCGTGCGCCAGCGCGGCGATGGCGGGGACCGCCTCGGCGGGCAATGACGCGAGCTCCGCGAGCTCGACATCGGTGAGCGGGCGCCGGTCGCCCAGAAGGGCGTCGCCCGCGGCGGCGAGTGCCATCCGGGTCGTGCTCACGTCAGAGAATCGCTGCGAGCGCCAGGCCGAGGACGAGCAGGCTGCCGGCCCGGCGGGTGTGCACGAAGGCGTGGGGCGCGTACCACAGCGGCCAGATCGGATAGTGGGGCGGCGGCTCGTCGGGCGGCGGCCGGTCGAACGCGCTCCACACCTGCACCAATCGGGGCAGGGCGAGGAAGGTGATCAGGCTGAGCCACGGCAGCGCGCCGATGACGACCAGGACGAACACGACCGGGTAGTACGCGGCCATCAGACCCTGAGTGAGGCGGCGTGACCGCTCGGCACCGAGCATCACCGGGAGCGTGCGCGTGCCCTCGGGCGCATCCCACGGGATCTTGTCGACGTGCTTGCCCATCAGGACGGCGGTGCACAACAAGCCGTAGGGGATGGACGCGGCGACGATCTTCCACGGGATGCTGCCGACCGCGGCGTAGTAGGTGCCGCCGACGAGCAGGGGTCCCCAGACGACCAGTACCGACGGCTCGCCCAGACCGCGACGCTTCAGCCGCAGCGGCGGAGCTGTGTACGCGGCGCTGATGAAGAAGCCGCCGAGCGCGAAGGCGACCACGGGCCATCCGCGTGCGACGAACAGCGTCACGAGGATTGCGAGATCGAGCACGTTGACGAACGCCGCCGCGGCGGCCAGCCGGCGGCGGGTGATCATCCCCGAGAGCACCGGATGGGGCGCGTACAGAGCCCGCGGATAGGTCTTCGTGTCGGTGCCGACCTCGAGGTCGAAGAGGTCGTTCATCAGGTTGTTGGCCATGTGGGCGAGCACGATGCCGACAGCCGCGAGGAAGAACAGCCCGGGGCGGAAGCCGTGCTCGCCGACCGCGAGGAGGCCGGCCACGGCCGCGGCCGTAACCGTCATCGGCAGAACGGCGGCCCGGGTGAGGACCAGCCAGCGGGAGACGGGGTCGAGCCGCCCCCGGGGCGGGTTGCCGGTGCGGAGCACCTCCCGCCAGTTGGCCAGGACCCCCTGCTCGACGGCGACATCGGCCATGGCCGGGAGCCTAGTTGGAGGGTCCCGGAAGGAGTTCGGGGTCTTTGTGGCGAAATCTCCCGTTCGAGGGGGGTTGGGTTGGATGGCACGCAACGCACCCTCAGTCCAAAGAGACCATCGAACTGAGGAGCGAGCATTGAAGAAGCGACTCATCACGCTGGCGATCGGCGCCGGCACCATGGCCGTGGCGGGCCTCGGCATCATGTCGCCGGCCGCCCACGCATGCACCGCCACTTACGCCGGCCCCGGCGCGACCGGTAGCACCGCCACATACCCGGCTGGCTCATTAGTGCCCGTCTACGCCGGCTTAGGCGGCACCCAGACGAGCGGCGAGATCGGCGTCGGCAACTTACACGGCTTCGTGCAGGTCAGCGGCGACGCAGCCGGGCCCAGCGGCAGCGTTGCCGGTTCCTTAGACGGCACCAACGGCATTCCGGCGGGCTCAGTCTGCCAGCCGTAGTTGCATCGACGCTCCGATAGGGGCGATCTGAACGGGGGGGCCGGGCCGGCCCCCTTGTTCGCGTCCGGCGGTAAGAATCCGGCCGTGAAGGCCGAGGTGGTGGTCGACGGGATCGGGTTCGGCGAGGGGCCGGTGTGGTGTCCCGCCGGCTCCGTGCCCGAACGGAGTGGAGGCACGCTGGTCGTCACCAGCGTGTCCCACGGCGCCCTCTTCCGCGTGTGGCCCGAGGCCGGCCGCAAGGAGCAGCTCGCCGACACCGGCGGCGGGGCCAACGGCGCCGCGCTCGCGTCCGACGGCGGCTTCCTCGTCACCCAGAACGGCGGCATCGACATGTCGGGGGGCGTGATCGACGTGGGCGACCTCCCTGCCGTCCGGCATGTCACACCCGGACTCCAGCGGGTGTCGCCCGACGGCAACGTCTCGTATCTCGCCGACGACGGCTGCAACGCCCCGAACGACCTCGTCGTCGACGCCGACGGCGTCGTCTACTTCACTGACCCCGGCCACTACCCCCCACCGAATCCGCCCATCGGCCGGGTGATGGCACGCGACCCCGACGGCGGGCTGCGCGTCGTCGCGAGCGATTTCTGGTTCTGCAACGGCATTGCCTTCGATCTCGAGGGGAACCTGGTCGTGATCGAGCGCGCCGGGCTCCAGCGGCTCAACCCCGACGGCTCACGGGAGTGGGTGATCGAGCGCATCGGACGCGGCGGCGGCGACGGTTTCTGCCTCGACTCGGACGGCCGCTACTACGTCTGCGCGACGGTCGAGCACGGGGTCCGCGTGATCGACCGCGACGGTGACGTAGTCGACTTCCTCGAGATCCCCGGCGACGGCGTCACCACCAACTGCTGCTTCGGTGGCCCCGCCAACCGCTCGCTGTTCGCCACCGACGCCGTCCCCGGTCACGTGGTCGTGTGGGAGGATCTGCCGACCCCGGGCCTCCCGCTGCACCCGTGGCCGGCGCCGCTTGCTGCCAGCTAAGGCTCAGCTGCGAGCAAGCACTAGAGGTCGGAGCCGGACGCGGAGCCCAGCAGGGCGCCGCCGTCGACCACCAGCACGTGGCCGGTGATCCACGCGGCGGCGTCGCTGGCGAGGAACACCGCCGCGCCGGCGATGTCGTCGGGCTCGCCCAGCCGGCGCATGGCCAGCCGCTTGGCGAGGGCGTCGCCGAAGTTCTCCCACAGCGCCCGCGCCATGTCGGTCTTCACGAGCCCCGGCGCGATTCCGTTGACGCGCACGCGCGGCCCGAGCTCCGTGGCGAGGTGCCGTGTGAGGTGGATCAACGCGGCCTTTCCCACGTCGTACACGCCGATGGGCCCGCCGTAGGTGAGGCCGCCGACCGACACCATGTTGATCACCGACCCGCCGCGCTCGTGCATCGTCGTTCGCCACGCCTGTTGCGTCCACACAAGCGGACCGCGCAGGTTGACCTCCATGATCTTGTCGTAGCGCGGCAGGTCGACGTCGATCGTCGGGCCCATGTAGGGATTGGTGGCGGCGTTGTTGACGAGGATGTCGACACCCCCGAAGCGCTTCACCGTGCCCGCGACGCACGCCTCGATCTGGTCGGGGTCGCCGGCGTGGGCGGCGAACACGTCGACCTCGCCGTCGATGTCGGCCGCCGCCTTCTCGAGGGCGTCCTGCTTGCGCGACGACAACATCACCTTGGCGCCCGATGTGGCCAGTGCCTTCGATACCGCCAGCCCGATGCCGCGCGACGCGCCCGTGACGAGCGCGACCTTCCCGTCCAGTCGGAGATCCATGCGCGGACTCTAGGGTAGAGAGGAGAAGTGAACCGACTCGCTCAGGAGACGAGCCCCTACCTCCGCCAGCACCGCGACAACCCCGTCGACTGGTACCCGTGGGGCGACGAGGCGTTCGCCACCGCGCGTTCGGGCGACAAGCCGATCCTGCTGTCCGTTGGATACTCCGCGTGCCACTGGTGCCACGTGATGGCCCACGAGTCGTTCGAGGACCCGGACGTCGCGACGATCATGAACGAGCTCTTCGTCAACATCAAGGTCGACCGCGAGGAGCGGCCCGACGTCGACGCCGTCTACATGGAGGCAGTGCAGGCGATCACGGGCCGCGGCGGATGGCCGATGACGGTCTTCCTCGCGCCCGACGGCCGCCCCTTCTACGGCGGCACCTACTTCCCCAAGCGGGCCCACAGCGGCATGCCGAGCTTCCTCGACGTGTGCCGGGCCGTCGACGAGACGTGGCGCACGAACCGTGACCAGGTGCTCGAGCAGGCCGGGCGGCTCGCCGAGTCGATCGGGCGCCTCGCGCTGCTCGAGGCGCCCGACGGCGAGGGCGTGCCAGGACGTGAGGCGCTCGATCTTGCCTACGCGCAGCTGCGAGCGCGTTTCGACCCCGACTGGGGCGGCTTCGGCCCGGCGCCGAAGTTCCCCCAGACCGACAGCATCGAGCTGCTGCTGCGCGCCCATCGGCGCAACGGGAGCCGCGAGACGTTGGCCATGGTCACCACGACGCTCGACGCCATGGCGTCCGGCGGCATCTACGACCACCTCGGTGGGGGCTTCGCCCGCTACTCCACCGACGCCACCTGGCTCGTGCCGCACTTCGAGAAGATGCTCTACGACCAGGCGCTGCTGATGCGCGTGTACCTCCACGCGTGGCAGGTGACCGGCGAGGCGCGCTACCTCCAGGTCGTCGACGAGACGATCGCCTACGTGCTGCGCGACCTGCGGGCGCCTGAAGGAGGGCTGTACTCGGCCGAGGACGCCGACTCCGAAGGCGAAGAGGGCAAGTTCTACGTGTGGTCGGGCAAGTTCTACGTCTGGCACCTCGACGAGGTCGAGGAGCTCCTGGGGACCGACGCGACCGCGGCCGCCGAGTGGTGGGGAATCACGCCGGAGGGAAACTTCGAGGGCGCCACCATCCTCCATCGCCCCGTGCGCGGCGACCTGGTTCGTCCCGACTCGATCGAGCACGCACGCCAGACGCTGTACGCGGCACGTGAGAAGCGTGTGCGCCCCGGCCTCGACGACAAGGTGCTCACCGAGTGGAACGCTCTGTTCGTGAGCGCGCTGGCGGAAGCGGCCGGTGCGACCGGCCGAGCCGACTGGCTCGCCGCCGCCGAGGGGACGGCCCGCTTCCTCCTGCGCGAGCTGCGGCGGGACGACGGTCGCTGGCTGCGCTCCTGGCAGGGCGGCCGGGCTCGTCATCTCGCCTATGCCGCGGACCACGCCGCGCTGGTCGACGCGTTCATCCGACTGTCCGAGGCGGGCGGGCGCGCCGAGTGGGTCTCCGAGGCGCGGCTCGTCGCCGACGCCATGCTCGACCTCTTCTGGGACGAGGAGCGCGGCGGGCTGTTCACGACCGGCCGCGACGCCGAGCAGCTCATCACCCGGGCCAAGGACGTCCTCGACAACGCCACACCGTCGGCCAACGGGAGTGCGGCCGCGACTCTCGTGCGCCTCGCCGCCCTCACCGGCGAGGACCGCTACCGGGAGCAGGCCGAGGCGATCCTCCGGATCGTCGCCGGTCCCCTCGCACAGCACCCCACGGCCTTTGCCCACCTGCTCCAGGCGGTCGACTTCCTCGCGTCGTCACGCGAGGTCGTGGTGACGGGCGACCGACCCGACCTCGTCCGCGCGGTGCAGGAGCGCTACCTGCCCGCCGCGGTGCTGTCGTGGGGCGAGCCCTACGCGTCGCCCCTCTGGGACGGGCGCGACGACGGCCGCGCCTACGTCTGCGAGCAGTTCGCCTGCCGCACCCCGGCGACGACGGTCGACGAGCTGGTCGCGCAACTCCAGCTGTGAGGGGTCCACCAACAGGGGCGTCGCAGCCGTCACGATTGTCGCGATGCGTCTCGCCGTACCGTGCCGCACCACCGTGCCGGGCGCCGAGCTCCGGTTGCTCGTCCTCGCGTCGTCGCGGCGCGGGTTGATTGGCGTCGACCTCGACTCGGGCGCGTTCGTGCGCGCGCACCATCCCGATCGCGACGCACTCGCGCCGTTCGAGGTCGTGACCGGCCGCATAGCCGACGGCGAGCCGTTCGTGAGCCCGCACGAGCCCGAGGCCGCCGACCTCGCCGACGCACCGCAGCGTGTGGGGCGTCTCACGGGTCGGCGTGCCGAGCGCTACCTCCGTCCGTTGCTCCATCCGAGCGGCAACCACCTGCTGGGGTTCCCGACTCCCACGGTGCCGTACTGGACGCTCGAGGGCGACCGGCCCTCGGTTGCGCTGCTGCAACCCGACGCCGGTCCGGCCGTCAAGCGAACGCCGGCGGGTTTCCTGTGCCGGTTCGCGTGGCGCGGTGCCGACCACGACCTCCCCCTCGACGACGCCGTCGCCGCCCAGCGGCTCGAGCGGAGCGGCGCCACGCGGTTCACCAGCGGGGACCTCTGTCGCTGGCTCGGCTTCCGGCCCCACCTGATGCTGGTGGCGTTCTCTCCCCCGCACCACGGCAACTGCTACAAGGTCGTCGCCGCCCTCCTCCCGCGCCCCTAGCCACAGACCAGCGAGGCAATCTGGCGGCCGCCCTCGGCGCCGAAGGCGCCCGCTCCGGCTGCCAGCAAGATGGTTTCAGCGCGGAGGGCGTGCCGGCTTTGCCGGTCGCCCGGAGCACGATTGAGCTCGCCCGAACGGAGTGAGCGCAGCGAACGAGTGAGGGCGAAAGCTACTTCCCCACGCGGGCGGCGAGGTCGTCGGCCATCGCCCACCCGAACACGACCAGCGAGTCGCCCCGTTTGCGGTCGAGGGGCTGGAAGAGCTTCTTGATCTCGGGGTCGACGGCGTCGGGCTTCAGGGCCTCGTGGTCGAGGGCGCCGCACGGGCTGCTGTCGCCCTTCACCACGAACGTGCGGTCGTCGATGCGGCCTTCGGCGCCGAACCGCTTGGCCAGACGGCGCCCCCACGCCCGCTCCTCACCCGTGGCCTTGTGGCCCGGCCGAGGGACGATGTCCTCGAGACCCTTGTAGGCGTTGTAGCCGGCGGGGTCGAGGAGGCGGGTGCCGACGAGGACGTCCTCGTCAGGGAAGGCGAGCCACGCCCGCCGAAGCTGGTCGTTGACGATCGCCTTGAGCACCTGCTCGCGCTTGCCATTCCGCTTCACCGACGCCAGCCCGATGAGGACGCAGGGCGTGCCGCCGATGCGCTCGAGGGTGCAGAACGAGAAGCCGAGGAGCTTGCCCGACTCGCGGGCCTGACTGTTCAGGACCCACTCGTCGCGCTGCTTCGAGAGCAGCCCGACGTCGTAGCCCGCAGGCCCGTCGGCGCAGATGTCGGCCATCTCGGACAGCTCGGCGTCAGAGAGGGCGGTGCAGTCCTTCGTCTCGACCTGAATCGTCATTCCCCTTCTGGCGCCGTTGCTACGTCACAATTCCAGTCGGTCCGAGCAATACGCGCAACTCGGCGAGCAGGCCGCTGGAGCAGTCGACGTTGAACTCCTCGCTCAGCCGGAGGACCTTTTCGCCGAGGTGGAGGAAAACGGGGCAGGGCCCGCGGTGCTCGAGGAGGACCCGTTTGATCTCGGTGACGAGGGGCTCGGTGAGGCTGGGGGCCGGGAGGTTGATGCGCAAGGGCACGGAGCCGCTGTTGGAAGCGAGCTCGATCCGCTTGAGCTCCATGCAGATGAGCTTGGGGTCGTCGTCCTTGAGATCGAGCCGTCCCTTGATGCAGACGACGGTGTCGTCGGCGAGCTGGAGGCCGTACTCCTGCATCGTGCGCGGGAACACCATGACCTCGATGGCCGCTTCGAGGTCCTCGAGCACGAAGGTGGCCATGAGGTCGCCCCGCTTGGTGTACCTGCGCTGGAGCGACGTGACGACGCCGGCGACTGCCCGCATCTCGCCGTCGCGCAGCTCGCGGAGCTCGGCCAGCGAGCAGTCCGCGTGCTTGGCCAGCGTGGCCTCGGCGCCCATCAGCGGATGGTCGCTGATGTAGAGGCCCAGCATCTCCTTTTCGAACACGAGCAGCTGTGACTTGTCGAACTCGACGTTGGGCACCGGGACCCGTGCGTCGTCATAGGCCGCCTCGCCGGCGGT
>VAXF01000124.1 GCA_005888395.1 Actinomycetota bacterium
AGAGATTGACGTCGGGCACGAGCACCTCGACACCGAGCGTGCGGCACTCGGCGAGGTACACCGCGGTGCGGTCCTTGTCGCCCTTCGTCGAGGTCAGCAGCGCGGCGAGGTACTCGACGGGGTGGTTGGCCTTGAGCCACGCCGTCTGGTACGCGACGAGCCCGTAGCCGTACGCGTGGCTGGCGTTGAAGCCGTAGTCGGCGAACGGCTCGATCAGACGGAAGAGGTCCTGGGCCAACGACTTCTCGTAGCCGTTGGCGACGCAGCCTGCGATGAAGTCGTCCTTCTGCGCG
>VAXF01000130.1 GCA_005888395.1 Actinomycetota bacterium
CTCTACGGACGGCCGGAACGTCGGTCATCTCGGCCCGCAAACCCGCTGGATGGCGTACACGTTGTAGCTGTGTCCGAGCCTGACGGGCCGCACCCCCACCAGGGTACGCGTGCAGCCAGTGGGGTCTCGCGCCAGCCGGTCGAGCAGCGAGTGCTCGTCGGTGTGGTACTTGCGGTCGTAGGTGTCGAAGACCATGACGTAGTCGACGTGGCGGTGGCGCAAGAAGGCCGAGTACGCGTCCGGTGTGGCCCAGCTCCGGCGGGCGATGCTCTCGGGAAAGAACTCCGAGTCGAGCCGGGCCCCGTGGCGGATGAGCTGGTACATGCCCACCTTCCCGTCGCCGGCGCGCAGGATGCGATAGGTGTGGCCCGGGGCGAACTGCGGCGAGGCGACGAACGTCAGCACGGTGGTGTTCGGCGTGCGCCAGAGCGCGCCCCAGGCGTACGCGGTGTCGAGCGCCGGGACGACGATCCGGTTGAGCACCAGCAGGACCAGGAAGACGAACGGGGCCACCCACCACAACCACGCGGGCCGCACGGTGATCAGCCACCGGATCACGAGCAGCGCGAAGGGCAGTGCGATCACAACGACGCGCACGCCCACGGTGTCGCCGAGGGCGATGAGCGCGTCGTGCCGGGGCGTATCGCGGAAGACGGGCGAGACGAAGACGAGGACAGCGGCAGGCACTGCCGGCACCAGCGACGCGACGTACCAGCCGACGAGGGCGCGCCGCGCCGGCTCCCACCAGAACCGGATCGCCACGACGCCTGCGACCATGGGCAGCATGACGGCGGGGTGGGTGGCCTGCGCGAGCGCGGCGAGGATCGCGGCGGTGCCGCGGCGACCTCGGCGCCAGCAGCCGATGGCTGCGAAGAGGAAGGCCGCCGCCCACAAGAACGGAAGTTGGCCGATGATCGGGGCGGCGACGAGGATGGGATCGACGAGCAACGCTGCCGCCCACCAACTGCGACGCAGCTCTGGGAACGCCCAGAACCTCGCGGCCACGAGAGCGAGGAAGCCCACGACGATCCAGACGGTCACGGCCCACTCGCCGAGCACGAGCCACAGCACGGCCGCCGCGAGCCACGGCACGAACGCGTACGGAAACGCGTACGCCTGCCCGTGACCGACAACCGGCATGTGGAACGGGACGAGATGGGCGCGACGCAACCGATCGCTCACGTACCAGACGTGGGCGTAGTTGCTCATGCTGTCGTGCGAAACAAACACGCGGTGGCGCAGGATCAGCGCCAGCACCACGACCCAGGCGGCGACAGCTCCCACGAAAACGACGTCGCCCGCCCGATCGACGATGCCTGTGAGTGAGGGCGGCACGTCGGTCCGGGCACGGCTCGTCTCTGGCGTCGCGATGGTGGCGCTCCTCGTTCCTGGGCTGACCGCGCTGCACAGTAGGGCGAGGCCGGACGTGCTGATCGGCATCGCCGGCGTCGTGGTCGCGGCGGTGACGGCCGTCCTCGTCGCCCGCGTGTCGCGACACGCTCTGGCGCTGGGCGTCGCGTTGGTCGCCGCCGGGGGTTGGCTCCTTTCGCAGGCTGGACGCGGCCCGATCGCCTGGCCCATCGCAGTAGTGGTGGGCGCGGGGTCGGGGCTGATGCTCGCCCGTCCCACTCACCCGTCGTCCCGACTGCCGGGCGCGGGCGGCGCGGCCCTCGCCTTGGGAATGGCGTGCTGGATCGGTGCCAACTCGACCAGCGCGCAGTGGTTCGGACGTGTCGTCAGCCATGGCCCGAGTGACCGGCGCGAGGTCGCGCTCACGTTCGACGACGGTCCCAACATCGTCTACACGCTCGAGGTCCGCGACGTGCTCGACCGCTACGGCGTCAAGGGCACGTTCTTCACCGTCGGTAAGGCGCTCGACAAGCGGCCCGACATCTCGCGCGCGCTCCTGCAGGACGGCCACCTGCTCGGCAACCACTCGTACCTGCACGACGAGCTCCGGTGGCTCGACCCGCGCTATCCGGAGCTGGCGCGCACCCAGCACGCGTTCCGGCGCGACCTCGGCGTGTGCCCCACCTTCTACCGGCCGCCGCACGGCCAGCACACGCCGTTCATGGCCTGGGTGGTGCACCGCCACCACATGACGATGGTCACGTGGGATGCGTCGGCCGGGGACTGGGCCACCCACGACGCGGCCCTCGTCGCCCGCCGCATCCTGCGCAAGGTCAGGCCCGGCTCGATCATCGACCTCCACGACGGCCTCGACGGCAACCTGGTCGCCGACAGGTCGGTGCTGGTGCGGGCCCTGCCACGCATCCTCGACGGTCTGCGGGCGCGGGGCCTGCACCCGGTCCGCCTCGACCTGCTGCTGGGGAAGACCCCCTACGCCGGTTCGTGCTGAGGGCGCCGGCGCGCGACGCGCACGGCCGCGGCCGGGATCATGGCGAAGTCGATGGCGGCGTCGACCAGCCGGGTCCTCGAGCGGTAGAGCGGCACCGGCACCACCACGTCGTTGCGCACCCGGTAGCCGAGGCGGCACATGACCACGGCGACCTCGACCGTCTCGCTGTACTTGTAGCCGCGGTAGTAGCCGAGCGCGTCGGCCAGCGCGCCGAGGCGGAAGACGCGCAGCCCCGACTCGACGTCGAGCAGTCGCTTGCCTGCCCATAGCGACGCCCACGCGCTCAGCAACCAGTTGCCGGCCCGCTTGTGCGGCGGGTAGCCGGACAGGTCGCGGCGTGCGAGCAGCGCGTCGAGCCTCTCCGACGTCGCGATGCGGTGCAGCTCGTCGAGGGTGGCGAGGTCGTGTTGACCGTCGGCGTCGACGGTGTACACGAGGTCGCCGGGATGGAGGTCGGTGCGCTCGCGAAGGTGGGTGAACGCCAAGTAGTAGGCCGCCGACATGCCCTGGTTCACGTCGAAGGTGAGCAGCCGGGCATGCTCGTGGCCGGGAAGCCAGCCCTCGACGGCGGCGCGGGTGCCGTCGGTGGAGCCGTCGTCGACGACGATCAGCTCGTCGATCATCGGGTAGAGCCACTCGAGCACGCCCGCGACGGTGGGCGCCTCGTTGTAAGCGGGCACCACCGCCACCCGCCTGGGAGTCATCGGCTTGCCCGGGGCGCGGGCACGCTCGCATCGGGTCCGGCGACCACGGGGGAGCGGGCGAGGACGACGATCCCGGCCACGATCGCGGCGAGGCCCGCGATCTCGGCCAGCGGCGCCAGCCCATGGCGACCGAGCTGCTCGTGGAAGAGATACGTGCCGATGCCGACGCTCGCCAGCGGCTCGACCACCATGATCACCGGCAGCGAGGCCGAGAGCGGGCCGGCCTGGTACGCGGACTGCACGAGCAGCACGGCCGCGCCGCCGACGGCGAGCAGCGCGTACGGCGGCCAGTGGCCGAGCAGCTCGCGCAGTCCGGCACGGGCGAGGGACGCGTTCACCTTGGTCAACGCGGCCATCAGCGCGAACAGAAGCCCGGCGCCCGCGGCGAGGAGCATTGCGCGCTGTCGCTCGTCCCGGTGACGTGACGCGGCGACGACCACCACGATCGGCACGGCGCACGCCGCGGCGAGGAACGCCCACGCGCCGAACGAGATCGTCGTGCGCCCGCGGGCGGGCGCGGCCACGGAGAGGAATGACGACAGGCCGGCAACTATCGCCACCGCGCCGATCCACTCCCGCCGGTGGACGCGTGCGCGCGACAGGAGCGCGCCCAGCGGGAGGGCGAACAGGAGCGCGCTCACGAGCAGGGGCTGCACGAGCACGAGCGAGCCGCGTCCGAGAGCGAGGAACTGCAGGCCATAGGCCGCAACGTTGGCCGCGATGCCGAGCTGCCACAACGGCCGGTGGGCAAGGTCGACGAGCAGGCGCGGGTGGAGGCCCGCGGCCGTCGCCTGGCGGGCGCTGCGCTGTTGCAGCGCCGTAGCCGCCGCGTAGCAGAACGCGGAGCCGAGCGCGATCACGACGACCATGACGACTCGGGAACCTACCTGCGGGGGCGGCGTCTAACGTCGCTCCCACGGCGCCGGATGGGGCAGGGGCCCCGTCGTCGGCGAGGAAGGCGGGGTTGGGGCCCCGCTCGGGAAGGAGACAATGCCGGGGGCGCTGGAGGGCATGCGAATCCTGGACCTGTCGTGGGGCATCGCGGGTCCGCTCGGGGTGTTGTTGCTGGCCGAGCACGGCGCCGACGTGGTGAAGGTCGAGCCGCCGGGCGGCGATCCGTTCCGCGCCTACGAGGGCTCCCGGTGCTGGAACCGCAGCCGCCGGTCGATGGTGCTCGATCTCGAGACCGAGCGCGGGCGCGACGACTTCCTGCGCCTCGCCGCCTCCGCCGACGCGGTCGTCGAGAGCTTCCGGCCGGGGGTGCTCGACCGGCTGGGCGTCGGCGACGACGCGATGCGCGCCGTCAACCCGCGTCTCGTCGTGGTCTCCTGCCCGCCGTACCCGGCGGGCCATCGCCTTGCGACCCGGCCCGGGTACGACGCGCTCGTGCAGGCGAGCAGCGGGCTCATGTGGGAGCAGCCCGGCTGGCGCACCGGTCCCGTGTTCCTCCACATGCCCGTTCCGAGCATGGGCGCTCTCTACCTCGTGGCCCTCGGCCTGCTCGCCGGACTGTCGGCGCGCGAGCGCACCGGGCGGGGCCAGCACGTCGAGACCTCGCTGTTCCAGGGCGCGCTGCTGTACACGACGCAGATCTGGCAGGACGTCGAGCGGGCCGACGCCGGCTATCACGAGCTGATGGGCAAGACGTACCCGCCAGGCGTCCACCAGTCCACGATCTTCGAGTGCGCCGGCGGTGAGTGGCTGCACCTGTCGGTGATGTCGGGGCTCACGCCGACCGCGAGCGTCGATGACGTGCTCGGCCTCGAAGGTGTGCCCGACCCGCTGACGGCGATGAGCCTTCCCGCCGCCGAACAGCGAGTCATCGGCGAGCGGCGGCGGGAGAAGTTCAGGGAGTGGAAGCGCGACGAGCTCGTCGATGCGTTGCGCGCCTGTAATCACGCGGTCGACCCGATCCTGCCGGCCGGTGAGGTCCTCCGGCACCCGCAGACCATCGCCAACGAGATGGCG
>VAXF01000131.1 GCA_005888395.1 Actinomycetota bacterium
CCGGATGGGCGCCGATGCCGGCTTCGTCTACGGGTACCTGCCGTCGGTCGTGACCCACGGGGATTTCGACTTCAGCGACGACTCGTTCCCGTTCGACTCGATCATGCCGCACACGGTCGAGGGCCGGACGGGCAACTCGTTCCCGATCGGCCCGGCCGTGTGGTGGTCGCCGGCCTTCCTCGCCGCCCACGGCGTCGGCGCGGTGGCGCGGGTTGCCTCGCACTCGTCCCACCCGGCACCCGATGGCCGCTCGTGGCCGTATGACGCACTCGTGGGTTGGGCCGCGTTCGCGCTCGGGGTCATCGGGTTGTGGGCGACGCTCGCGGCGGCGCGCCTTCTCGCGTCGCCCGCCGCCGCGCTGCTGGCCACGGTCGGCGTGTGGCTCGCGGGCGCCGCGGTCTACTACACGCACGTCAACCCGATGCAGGGCCACGTGGCCGGCTTCGCCGCGTCGGCCCTGCTGCTGCTCACCTGGCTGCGGGCGCGGGCCCGCCCCGATCCCTCGCTCTGGCGGCTGGCCGCGCTCGGCCTGCTCGGCGGGCTGGTCGCGCTCAGTCGCTGGGAGGACGGCCTGCTGCTGCTCGGCCCCGCGGTCGACGCCGTGTCGGGCCGGCTGCGCGGGCGGCGGGCGCCGGATGTCGCCGCCCCGGCCGCGCTCGGCGGCGCGGCGATCGTCGCCTTCCTCCCGCAGCTCGTCGCATGGTGGGTGCTCTACGGCTCGCCGCTCCGACCGCCGCGCGGGGAGACCTCGGGCGTGTTCCTCAACGCGGGCCACCTTCATCTGCTCGGCGTGCTGTTCTCCTGGCGGCACGGGATGCTCTCGTGGCATCCGGTGCTCGCCCTCGGTCTCCTCGGGCTCGTCGTGAGCCTTCGCCGCCACCGCGTCGTCGCCGCGTCGCTGCTCACGTTCTTCGTCGCCACGCTCGTGCTGAACGCGGCCAGCTACGACTGGTGGGGCGGCGTCTCCTTCGGGGCCCGCCGCTTCGACGGCATGTGGCCGGCCCTCGCGGTGGGCCTCGCGCTGCTCGTCGACCGCGTGCCGTGCCGGGCCGCCGCGGCTGTGATCGGAGCGCTCGTCGTGGTGAACGGCGCGTTGCTGCTGGCCTTCCAGCGCGGGCTGGTCTCTGTGGGCGACGCGGTTCGCCCCTCGAACCTGTGGCACGTCCTCGGCCGCATCCCCCTCGCGCCTGCGCTCTCGAGCTGGTCGGGAGTGAAGGCGGTCTGGGTGGCCGGCCTCGTCGCGCTCGCCGTCACGCCGGCCGTCCTGCCGGGCGCGTGGCGCCGCGTGCGTCGGTCTCCACCCCGCTTCGCGACCGTCGCGGTGGCCGGGCTGGCGGCCGCCGTTCTCGTCGGCGGCGTCGTTGGCGCGGCGGCCATCGCCCACCCGGGGCACTACGACGCCCACGTGTTCGAGGCCGGCTACTTCGTGTCTCAGCCCACGCGTCCGGCCCGCAGCGACCGCGTGGTCCTGCCGGGCGAGGACGTGTGGACCGGCATCTTCACTTTCCCCGGCTTCCTCCCCGCGGGGTGGTACGTCGCCAGCGCCAGCGGCGTACGGTCGGAGACGGGTGCGCCGGCGCGGCTCGTGGTACGCATCGACGGGCACCCGGTCACCGCGGCCGACGTCGGAGCCGGGCCCATCACGGTAAGGGGCGCGCCCTTCCGCGCCCACAGGGGCATCCTGCGTCTCGACGTCCGCGTGACCGGCGCGCCGGTGCGCCTCGACGCCGTCCGTCTCGAGCCCGCCGCCGCGCCGGCGGCCGGGTAGCCGTCAGGGCTTGCGCAGGTCGACGGCCATGCTGCCGGTGCGTCCGGTGACGGCCCGGAGCACCGTGTCGACGACGGTGAAGAACGAGAGCAGTACGAACGTCTGCACGGAGGGCCGGAAGATGCCGACCGGCGGGAACAGACGGTCGGCGACGCGGGAGCGCGGGAAACGCTCGCGGAGCCACGAATGCAGCGACCACACCCAGAAGATCGGGTTGGCCTGGTACTCGACGCGCTCGACGCGGAAGCCCACCGATTCGCCGAGGCGGCGAATGGTTGCGGCGTCGTAGAGGGTCCAGTGGCGCGGGAAGTGGTACCCGCCCCAGTTGCGGCCGAAGCGCCGGACCTCGACCGAGTCGACGTTGGGGGTCGCCACCACGAAGAGCCCGCCCGGCGCCAGCAGGTCGTACGCGTGGGCGGCGAAACCGCGCGGGTCGGCGACGTGCTCGATCACGTGGCTGGCGAGGATGAGGTCGAAGGTGCCGGGCTCCAGCTCACGTTCGTCCTCGAACCGCCCGAGCACGACCCGGTGACCGCGGGCTCGCGCCATCTCGACTGCGTGCTCGTTCATGTCGACGCCGTAGGTCTCGACACGACGGCCCTCGGCGCCGGCCTTGTACCAGTCGAGCAGCCGGCCGTCGGCGCAGCCGACGTCGAGGAGCCGCACCGTGCCTGCGCCGAGCGCGGCGCGGCGGAGGACCGATCGGAGCCGGCGCTGGTAGAGGCGGAGCTTGAGCTGCTGCACCAGCCGGCCCACGCCGGGTCGCCCGCTGGTCGCCGATTCCGCGCCGGCGAGGTCGTAGGCGTAGTAGTCCGGCGGGTAGATCGTGGCGAGCTCGCTGACGTCGGGACGCGGGTTGAGCCGCAGCAGCCCACAGCCGGCGCAGCGCACGACGGGAAACGGCTCGTCGGTCGTGTTGTCGTACTCGTGCTCGCGGCCGATGCAGACGAGCTCGTGCTCCGACGCCCCGCAGGCGGGGCAGGAGACGTCGACCGTCCGGATCACGGGTTCAGGGCAGGGAGCGTGCGTAGCGGACCAGGGCGCCGACGTAGCTGCCGCGGAAGAGACGGGCGGGAGCATCCGGGCGCGACGCCAGGCGATGCTGCACCTCGGGCAGTCGCCGCGCCGGGATCCACGGGAACAGGTGGTGCTCGGCGTGGTAGTTCATGTTGAACGGCGCCACCACGAAGCGCTCCATCCGATTGCTCCGGATGGAGATCAACCGGTGCGGGTGTGTGCCCTGCTCGTCACCCACCAGCGCGTGCTCGCAGAAGTTGCGCAGCAGGTGGGCGCCGGCGGTGAGCGTGACGAGTGGCGCCAGCCACAGGAAGGGGTAGGCCCACCAGCCGAAGAGGGCCCACAGGATCGCGAGCAGCGCGAGCTGGCTCACGACGAGGTTGCGCCGATCGCGTCGCCGAACCGTGGTGTCCACGAGCGAGTCCGACTTCGACACGAGCACCATGAGCGCATAGCCCCCGAGGACGCCGAGCGCGAAATGGCGCAGCACCCCGAGACGGGTCGCCTTGTCGTCGCCGCGGTGGAGCTCGGCGTCGGGATCGTCGTCGGTGGCAAGGAGCCGGTGGTGGGCGAGATGGCGGGCCTTGGCCGCGTGGTAGGGCGACCCGACGGGTGAGGCGCACAACGCCACCGCCACGACGTCGTCCCAGCGCTTGCGCTTCAGGAAGTTGCCGTGCACACATTCGTGCTCCACGTTGAGCAGCGCCTGCTGGCGGGCGGCGACGAGCACGAAGGCAACGACGAAGGTGACCCACGACGGGTGGACGGCGACGAGCGCGATGGCGCCGAATGCGACGGTCCATGCGGCGGCGAGATAGGCGAGGTTGTAGGCGATGCCCGTGCGCGAAAGGTCGGCCAGGTCGCGGACGTCCTGCGCGCCCTCTCGCCAGACGCGCGGCGATGTCCTACCTTCCACCGCGGTCACCGAAGCAGCGTAGCCCCGCTCATGCCGGCGTGACCGCGCCGCGTCGTACCCGTGCGATGCGTACCTCGCGCTGGCGCCAGCGCGTCGCCAGCGGCTGCGGGACACCGGTCTTCCGCGCGTACACGCACATCTCGGCGTGGGCGAGGTCTGCGATCATCGTCCGCAGCGGGGCGCCCCTGCCGATCGTGTGCCACTGGAAGGCGGTGAGGCCGGAGACGGCGAGCAGCTCCGAGAGACTGCGAACCGTGAAGAACTGGAGGTGATCGGGTGCCCGCTTGAGCTCTGGCCACCGCGACCCCAGGGCGCGAGTGGCGATCGAGCCGGCGTCCGGTGTGGCGACCACGAGCAGCCCGCCCCGCCGCAGGACCCGCCATACCTCGAGCAGGTCGCGGCGCGGGTCCTCGAGGTGCGCGATCACGTCGAACATGGTGACGACGTCGAAGGACTCGTCGGTGTGCTCGATGCTGTCGAGCCGGCCGTGAAGGACCCGCGGGCCGAGCCGAGACCCGACGTCGAGCACGCGCCCGGCCGGCTCGTGCCGCTCGATCCGGCGTACCACCTGCCCCACGCGGTCCGGGACGTGCTCAGGTTCGTGAACGGAGTCCGTGGAGCGCCGCACCTCTTCCGGCGACGGACGGGGGCTCAGGTAGCGGTGGCTGCAGCTCGTGCAGCGGACGATGCGCCAGCCGTCGACGACGTGGAGGAGGCGGGCTTCGCGGCGCCGGCACACCGTGCACGTCGCCTCGATCATGCAGGACGACGTTACAGTCACCCCGTCGTGGGGAGCCCTCGGTACCGCTGTGCCGCCTGCGGCAACCTGACCCGGTTCGACGTCACGACCACCCGCCGCAGCCGGGCCTTCCACCACTATTCGCTCGCCGGTGACCTCACCGTCGAGACCGAGGAGGTGCTCTCGGAGCTGGTCGAGGACGTTTCCTGCCGCTGGTGCGGCTCGGGCGCCTCGGTGGAGGAGGTGGCCGCGGACGCCGATGGGTGACGCGGCCGCGTCTCTGTCCCACCCCCCTGTCATGGTGACGGCATGGAGCTTCCCCTCACGATCAGCTGCGACGAGTGCACGATGCAGCACACCGACGCCTGCGACGACTGCGTGGTCACCTTCATCATCGGACGTGAGCCCGACGACGCGGTGGTGATCGACGCCGACGAGGCGCGCGCCGTGCGCCTGCTGGCCGGCGCCGGGCTCGTGCCCGGCCTGCGCCACGAGCCCAAGACCGGCTGACCGGCCGCCCAGACAGTCCGCGACCTGCGGAAAGGCGGGTGGTACCTTCCGCGCGACGCGGCCCGACGGGCGGGCCGCGACCCAGGGGCCGCGCGCGCGTGCAACAGCTCCACCTCGTCGGTTTCACGACGGACCTCGAGGGGCTGATCTTCAGCGTCCGCAAGGGGTCGAAGTCGGGGAGCTTCATGGAGCCTCTCGACGAGCGACTGTTGGCGACCATCGCCGAGACCTTGCGCCGCCGCGAGGGCGCCACGGCCGACGACATGGCCACGGCGCGCGCGCTGGCGCACGCTGCCGGATACGAGCGCCGGTCGGCGCGGCCCGAGAGCAAGCTGAGCCCGCGCCAGATCCAGGCGCGCCTCCGTGCCGGCCAGCCACAGGAGGAGGTCGCGGCCGAGGCCGGCGTCGACGCCGAGTGGATCGACCGGTTCGCGGCGCCGATCATCGCCGAGCAGCTTCAGGTTCTCGACCGGGCCCACGCGCT
>VAXF01000132.1 GCA_005888395.1 Actinomycetota bacterium
TAATATCGAAACGAACCGTTGTCGTTTCGATTTTCGAGGTCCCCCGTGCCTTCCACCACCATCCCTGTCGAGACGCCAGTCCGCCCCGGCCGGCCCCGGAGCCTGGCCGCCGACGAGGCGATCCGCGACGCCACGCTCGAGCTGCTCGCCACCGAGGGTTACGCCAACCTCACCATGTCGGGCGTGGCCGCACAGGCCGGCGTCTCCACGGCGACCCTGTACCGCCGGTGGACCTCGAAGCTCGACCTGGTCATCGCCGTGCTCCAGGCCCGCGCCGAGGAACGCCCCGTGCCCGACACCGGCTCGCTGCGCGGCGACTGCCGCGCCATCCTGCGCGACGTGGTCGAGGCGTCGCAGACCACGAACGCCGGCCCGATCCTGCCCGGTCTCGTCGGTGAGATCGGCCGCAACCCGGAGCTCGCCGAAGCCCTCCGTACCAACTTGATCGCGCCACGACGCGCCGCCTTCGTGCAGGTGCTCGAGCGGGCGGCGGCGCGCGGCGAGCTGCGCGCCGGTCTCGACCACGAGCTCGTGATCGACCTGCTGATCGGTCCTCTGTACCACCGGCTCCTGATGACCGGCGCCCCCGTCGACGACCGCGCCGCCGACGCGCTGGCGCGGCTCGTCATCCGCGCCATCGCCAAGGAGGTGCGATGACCGAGCCGGCCACCACCGCGTTGAGCCACCGCCAGATCCAGATCGTGTTCACCGGCCTCATGGCCGGCATGCTGCTGGCGTCGCTCGACCAGACGATCGTCGCCACCGCGCTGCCCACGATCGTCGGCGACCTCGGCGGGCTCCGCGAGCTCTCGTGGGTCGTCACCGCGTACATCCTGATGTCGACGATCTCGGTGCCGCTGTACGGGAAGCTCTCCGATCTCTACGGCCGTCGCCGCATCTTCCAGACGGCCATCGTCATCTTCCTCATCGGCTCCGCCCTCAGTGGCCTCGCCCACAACATGGCCGAGCTCATCGGCTTCCGAGCGGTGCAGGGCGTGGGTGCGGGCGGGCTGATGGCAACGGCTCAGGCGATCATCGGCGACATCGTCTCGCCGCGCGACCGTGGCAAGTATCAGGGTTACCTCGGCGCGGTGTTCGCCTTCGCCAGCGTCGTGGGCCCGCTGCTCGGCGGATTCTTCGTCGATCACCTGTCATGGCGGTGGGTCTTCTACGTCAACCTGCCCGTCGGCGCGGGCGCGCTCGTCATCACGTCGGCGGTGTTGAACCTCCCCTACCAACGCATCGAGCATCAGATCGACTACCTCGGCGCGTCGCTCGTGATGGGCGCGGCCAGCTCCCTGATCCTCGTCACCGTGTGGGGCGGCAGCCAGTTCGCGTGGGGCTCCCCCGTGATCCTCGGCCTGGGCGCTGCGGGCGTCGTCCTGCTGGCCTCGTTCCTCCTGGCCGAACGCCGGGCCGACGAGCCGCTCATCCCGCTCCGGCTCTGGAGCAACCCCGTCTTCAGCGTCTCGACCGGGCTCGAGTTCCTCGTCGGGTTCTCGATGTTCGGCGCGATCGTGTTCCTGCCGCTCTACCTGCAGACCGTGGGTCACGCTTCGGCGACGAACTCGGGAGTGCTGATCCTGCCGCTCATGCTCGGGCTCATGGCGTCGTCGATCGCGTCGGGCCGCATCATCACCCGCACCGGCCGCTACAAGGTGTTCCCGGTGTGCGGCACCGCGCTCATGGCGCTCGGCGTCTGGCTGCTCTCGACGATGGGTACGGGCACGACGCGGGTCCAGTCGTCGGCCTACATGTTCGTGCTCGGCCTCGGCATGGGGATGATCGTGCAGGTCATGGTGCTGGCCGTGCAGAACGCGGTCGAGCACCGCGACCTCGGGGTGGCCACGGGGGTCGAGACCTTCAGCCGCTCGATGGGTGCCACGTTCGGCGTGGCCGCCTTCGGCGCCATCCTCAACAACCGTCTCGCCTACCACCTGCCCCGACTTCTGCCGCCGGGCACATCGACGCGCCTCGACGTCAGGACGCTCACCGCCAGCCCGGCCGCGATCCGTCGCCTCCCGGGGCCCGTGCACCACGCCGTGATCGAGGCGCTGGCCCGGTCGATCCACGTCACGTTCCTCTTCTCGCTGCCCCTTCTCGTGCTCGCGTTCGGTGTCACCTTCCTGCTCCGCGAGAAGCCGCTGCGCGAGACCGCGTTCCTCACTGTTCCGCTCGACGTCGAGCTCGGGCCTGAGGCCGCCCAGAGCGAGACCGTCGGCGCCGGCGCCGTGCTGCTCGCCGATGCCGGCCACGCGAGGTCCGTGCGCGCCGGAAGTTCGTAGCGCCTCGTCCCTTGTGGGCCGCTCGTCCTGATCGGCCCGTTGACACCGAGGAAGCCGGGCGGTACCAACGCTCGAACACACGCGAAAACAAGGGGGAGACATGCTCGGAGACACGGTTGGCGAGGTCCGGGGGCAGGCCATCAGCACGCGGATCCTGCCGGATGAAGGCCAGGGCCCGCGGATGGAGATCACCGACCAGAGCGCGGGCGAGCTGTACGGCGTGAGCATCAACCAGACGGTGACGTACGTCGGCGTGCTGCGGCCCAACGGCACCATCTCGGGCGAGGGCACCGGCATCACGATGACCGCCGACGGCGAGAGCGCGACCTTCCGCGGCTACGGCGTCGGCACGTTCGTCCGCCCGGGTGCGGTGAGCTGGAGGGGCACGCTCCTCTACGAGACCAGCTCGCAGAAGCTGACCCGCCTCAACGGCATCGCTGTGCTGTTCGAGTACGAGGTCGACGAGTCGGGGAAGTCGGAGGGCCGGCTGTACGAGTGGAAGTAGGTCACTTCCCGACCAGCGAAGCAACGAGCGAGCGGAGGCCGAGCTCGAACACGACGTCGTGATCCGGTGGCGCGGCCAGCCGCGCCACCAGCTCGGCGTCGAGGCCCCTGACGTCCCGCCACGTCGGCGCACGCTGCGCATCGGCTGACGGCCCGCGGCCGGCGGCGCGCTCGAGGATGACCGCTCCGATCACGTGGAACTGCACCGCCTGCACGGCCAGCGCCGCCCGCTCGCCGTGCACGCCCACCTTGGTCAGCTCACGCGCCAGCACCGCCTGGGCCGGCTGGAACATGATCGACGTCGCCCCCCGCTCGTGCGCGAGCCCGACGACGTGCGGGCGGGCGAGCAGCTTTCGGCGGAGCGACCGGGCAACGGACGAGATGCGGTCGACCGGCGTCGAACCCGAGGGCCGGATGGCGCCGATGTCGGCCACGATGCGGTCGACGAGCTCGTCGAGGAGGGCGTCGCGGTTGCCGACGTGCCAGTAGATGGCGGTGACGGCTACCCCGAGCTCCGCCGCCACCCGGCGCATGGTGAGCGCCGGCACTCCCTCGTCCTCGACGAGGCGAAGCGCGGCATCGACGACCGCTTCGCGCGACAGCGGCTCCGCGCGCGCGGCTTCCGTCATTGGCCCACCGGGAGCGGCATTGCCTCGATGCCGGTGCGCCACGGGCGGCCGGCGGCGGCGAGCTCACGCCATTTGCCGAGCGCGTCACCGGTCTGCCCGAGCTCCTCGGGCGTCGGGCCGATGGCGCCGGACAGCGGCGCCAGCTTGTCGACGTCGAAGCCGTAGACGCCCGCGGCGTTGAGCCCGAGCATCCGCTGCGTCTCGTCGACCGGGATGTCGTGGAACGCGTCGCGCAGCCACTGGCGCGTGTGTGGCCACGTGCCCTCGGGGTGCGGGAAGTCGTTGCCCCACATGAGGTTGCCCACGCCGATCTCGTAGCGGCGGGCGAGCTCGCGGCGCCGCGTGTTGGACGCGCCGATCCAGCAGTTGCGGTCGAAGTACTCGCTCGGGCGCATCGACATGTTGGCGGTGAGCTGCGAGCCGAGCTTCTTCGCCGCGTGCTCGCGGTCGTAGGCGATGTCCATCGACCACAGGAGGTCGGCCGCCCAGAACGCACCGCACTCGGTGATCACGAACTTGAGACCCGGGAAGCGGTCGAAGGCACCCGACCAGATGAGGAACCACAGCGGGCGCATCGACCACCAGCGAACCTCGGCCACGTACATGCCGACGTGCTCGCCGTACTGGGCCCTATCAGCCGCTCCCGAGTGCACGTGCACCGGCAGGTCGAGCTCCTCGCACACCGACCACACCGGGTCGTAGCGATGGTCGTGGTAGGGCGGGTACGGCTGCCACATCGACGGGATGAGGATCCCGCCGCGGAGCCCCGACTCGCGCGCCCGCCTGATCTCGGCCACGGCGGCGTCGACGTCGTGGAGGATGGGCACGATGGCCACGCCGGCCCGCCGCTCGGGGCTCTGGGCGCAGAGCTCCGCCAGCCACCGGTTGTGGGCGCGGGCGCCGGCCAGCAGAAGTGCCGGATCGGTCTCGCCGGTTGCGCCGAGTCCGGCACCGAAAGGCGCCGAGGCTCCGGCCGTGACGGCGTCGGCGTCGGGGAAGATCACCTCGCCGGCCACGCCGTCGGCGTCGAGCTCCTTGTCGCGCCGCGCCGCGTCCCAGCCGCCGCGCAGGCCCTCCTCGTTCTCGGCTTCCCACTGCTCGGCGAACTCCTCGTTGAGCAGGCCGCGCCCCGCGAGCTCGAGCATCGCCTCCCGCTGGCGCAGGTACTCGTCGAACGCCTCGCGGTGATCGGGGTCGAGCCAGTCGCGGTACTGCACGTTCGGCAGGCCGGCGTGGCAGTCCGCCGAGATCACGAGGTAACGATTCATCCGGCTATCTCCTTGAGGTACGTGGGCTTCGCCCGCGCCAGCATCGAATCGGCGCGGGCGCGGATCTGCTCGTCGGTGCGCTCGCTCGGCGGAAGGATCCAGAACTCGCCGGCGCGGACGGCGTCGACCACGCGGCCGGCCACCTCGTCGACCGGCGTGTACTGCACCTCCGCCCCCGCCTCGGCCATGAGCCGCTCGTACTGCTCGAGGGTCGTGTACGGGGTACGGCGGGGCCGCTCCTTGGCCAGCTCGTCGGGGCGGTTCCGCCACGACTCGAACAGGCCGGTGCGCAGCATGTTCGG
>VAXF01000326.1 GCA_005888395.1 Actinomycetota bacterium
GAGCTGGACGACGACGTCGTCCGGCTCGGCGCGCTGGCGTCGGAGTCCATCCAGGCCGGGACGGCCGCCCTGCTCGACGCCGACCTCGCCGCGGTCGAGCGCGTGGTCGAGGCCGACGCGCCCATCGACGACCTGATGCACTCGATCGAGGAGCGCACCTACCTCCTGCTGGCGCGCCAGCAGCCGATGGCGGTCGACCTCCGCGTGCTCGTGACGATCCTGCGCGCGATCCACGAGATCGAGCGCATCGGCGACCTCATGGTGAAGGTCGCCAAGGCGGCGCGCCGCCTCTACCCGCACGAGCTCGAGCCGCGCATCCGCGGGCTCATCGACCGCATGCGTGAGCAGGCGGCCGCGCAGCTACGACTCGCGGTGGAGTCGTTCGCGGGACGCAACCCGGCTCGCGCCAAGGCGCTCATCGACATGGACGACGTGATGGACGAGCTCCAGAAGAGTCTTTTCCAGGCCATCTTCGCCAACCACGCCCACGACGACGTGGCCCTCCAACGGGCGGTGCAGATCGCGCTGGTGGGGCGCTTCTACGAGCGGATCGGCGACCATGCCGCCAACGTGGCCGAGCGCGTCGAGTTCATGGTGACGGGCCAGCTTCCCTACGACCACGCCGGCGATACGCCCGCAGCGTCTTAGGTCAACAGCAACGTGTAGAGGTTCAGCGTCGCGTCGTCGAAGGCCACGAGGCGCGCCAGCTCGACGTTCGTGGGTGTCGAGCGCAGGGTCGCGACAGCGATGCGGGCGGCGTCCGCCCCGGGGTAGCCGTAGATGCCGGTGGAGATGGCCGGGAAGGCAACCGACCGCGCCCCGAGCTCGTCGGCGACCTCGAGCGACCGCCGGTAGCACGACGCCAGGAGCTCGGGCTCGCCGTGCTCGCCGTCGCGGTAGCGGGGGCCGACAGCGTGGATGATCCACCGCGCCGGCAGCCGGAGACCCGGCGTCGCCTTGGCGTCGCCGGTCGCGCACCCACCGAGCTCTNNNCCGCGGCCCGGTGGATGGCACCGTCGACGCCGCCACCGCCCGCGAGACCCTGGTTGGCGGCGTTGACCACGGCGTCGACCTGCTCGTGGGTGATGTCGCCCCGCACCGCCTCGATCTTCACGCGTCGGTCGCCTCGATCTTTCCCAGGAACTTCTCGATCGCGCGGATCACTGCGTCGGGCTCCTCGAGCGGGAGGCAATGGCCGGCCTCGTCGAACCACACGATCTCGCTGCCGGGAGCGAGCTCGTGCATCTTCTGTTGCGTGGCTGGCGGCGTGAACGCGTCCTGCCGGCCGGCGAGGATCAGCAACGGCGTCACCAGCTCGGGCAGCAGGTCGGCGGCCGAGTGGTCGCGCATCGACTCGATCATCTTGAACAGCACGAGCGGGTCGCGTGTGGCGAGGTGGGCGAGGTACGGCGCCAGCCGGTCGGCGCTGAGCTTGCGCGTGGCGGCCCGCAACACGACCGCGGCGTTGTAGGACAAGCGCGTGTTCTTCATGCCGGCCCGCAGCGCCGGTGTCAGCAGCTCGGGCATGAGACGCACTGCGAAGTGGCCGACCGGGAACAGCCGGTCGATGTAGCCGAGGCCGTAGAGCGTGGTTCTCGTACGGTCCCGCCACCGCCACCAGGCCGCGGACTCGCTCGGGCGCCTGCCGGCACACCTCGAGGATCGTCTGCACCCCCATGGAGTGGCCGACGAACACGGCCTCGTCGACCTCGGCGTCGTCGCACACCTCGAGCACGTCGCGCGCGATCCGCTCGAGCGACACGTCGTCCCTCGTGATGTTGCGGGCGCGGAAGCCGGGCGGGCGGGGGAGGCCGGACTCGCCGTGGCCCCGGTTGTCGGGCAGCAACACCTTGTGGCCGAGCCCGGAGAGGTGCGGCGCCACGTCGGCCCAGTAGGCGTCGCTGCACGACCACCCGTTCGCGAGGACCACGGGGATGCGGTGTCCGTGGCCCAGCTCCGCGTACGCGATCGGGGTTCCGTCGCTCACGTGGACCAGGCGGTTCTTCTCGAACAGGGCGTATCCGACAGCTCCGGTGGCCATTCCTGGAATTTTCCCCTTGCGCTCGTGTAGCGGTGGGTATCACACTTGTGTAATTACATCGGTGGTAGCCGATGCCGTAGTGGTGGATGCCGTATTGGTGAACGTGCCGTGCTGGTCGAGGGAGGCGGGGCCGGATGCAGCTGGTCGTCAGGTTCGATGAAGAAGGGCGTAGCTGGCAAGACGAGGCCAACTGCCTCGGGGTCGACCCCGACCTGTTCTTCCCCGAGCGGGGCGCGTCCACGCGTGAGGCCAAGGAGGTCTGCCGCGGCTGCGTCGTGCGCGAGGCGTGCCTCGAGTACGCGCTGGCCAACGGCGAGAAGTTCGGCATCTGGGGCGGGATGAGCGAACGCGAGCGCCGGCGCATCCGCCGTGCCCGCGCCCTGGCCCGCCGGGCCGGAACGGTCGCCTCAGCCTGAACATTTCGCCCTCACTCGCTTGCCGCTTCCAGGC
>VAXF01000133.1 GCA_005888395.1 Actinomycetota bacterium
TTCACCGTGCCAACCGTACCGGCGCGGGTCACGTGTCCAGTCTCAATAGATCTTCGTAGGTCTCCCGCCGCACGACGACGCGAGCCTCGCCGTCGCGGACGAACACCACCGCCGGACGGGGCACCTTGTTGTAGTTCGAGGCCATCGAGTGGCCGTAGGCGCCGGTGACCGGCGTGCACAGCACGTCGCCGACGGCGATGTCACCCGGTACGTGCGCGTCGCGCACGATGAAGTCGCCCGACTCGCAGTGCTTGCCGACGACGGTGACGGTGCTCGGGCGCTCGGCGGCCGCGGCGCGCGGCAGGAACGCCTCGTAGCCGCTGCCGTAGAGCACGGGTCGCGGGTTGTCGCTCATGCCACCGTCGACCGAGACGTAGGTGCGCACGTCGGGCAGCACCTTGATCGTGCCCACGCGGTACAGCGTGAGGCCCGCCGCGGCCACGATCGCCCGCCCCGGCTCGACGGTCACGCGAGTGCCATCGGCCACGCCCGCGTCGCGGCAGGCGCCGCGCAGGACGCCGGCCCACTCCGCGATCGACGGCGCCTCCTCGCCCTCCACGTACGGCACGCCGAGCCCGCCGCCGAGGCACAGCTCGGGCAGGCCGAGCGGCACGAAGAACTCGGCGATGACCTCGACAGCCTTGACGAACGACGACAGCAGGAAGATCTGGCTGCCGATGTGGGCGTGCACACCGACGAGATCGACCGCGGGTGAGCCGCGCAGCCAGTCGACGGCCTTCGCCGCCGCGCCACAGGCGACGCCGAAACCGAACTTGCTGTCGGCCTGGCCGGTGCGCACGTACTCGTGGGTGTGCGCCTCGACACCGGGCGTCACGCGCACGAGCACGCGCGGCCGGCCGTCGAGGCGTTCGAGGCGCTCGATCTCGTCGAAGGAGTCGACGACGATGCGCCCGACGCCGGCGGCCAGCGCCGCCTTCAGCTCGTCCGACGACTTGTTGTTGCCGTGGAGCACGAGTCGCTCGGGAGGGAAACCCGCCGCCAGCGCCACGTGGAGCTCGCCACCGGTGGCGACGTCGAGGTACAGACCTTCGTCGTCGACGAGCTTCGCCATCGCCTTGCACAGGAAGGCCTTGCTGCCGTAGGCGACGCCCTCGCCGAACGCAGCGCGCGCCTCGCGGCAGCGAGCGCGCAGGTGCTCCTCGTCGTACACGAACAGCGGCGTGCCGAGCTCGTCGGCCAGCGTGACGAGATCGCAGCCGCCGACCCCGAGCCGGCCCTCGTCGCCGATGCTCGCCGTATCGGGCAGCAGATGCCTGGGAAGCGGGCCGGCCATATCTACATCCGTTCGGGCGCGTGCACGCCGAGCAGGCCGAGGCCAATGGCGAGGCCGATGCGCGCCGCCTCGACCAGCCACAGCCGAGCCTGGGTCAGCTCGGGAGACACGCCCTCACCGATCACCCAGCAGTCGTGGTAGAAGCCGTGGAACCGGTCGGCGAGCTCGCGCACCCACGTCGCGACGCGGTGCGGGGCGCGGTCGACGCATGCGCCGAGAACCACATCGGGCAGCTCCGACAACGACCGCAGCACCTCCAGCTCGCGCTCGTGCACCAGCAGCGACAGGTCGACCTGCTCGAGAGGAAGGCGGTCGATCGCCCGGTCGCGCGCCGTGCGTCCGATGCCCGCGATGCGGGCGTGCGCCATCTGCACGTAGTACACGGGGCTCTCGTGCGACGTGGCCCGGACCTTGTCGAGGTCGAGCAGTGGGGCACTGTCGAGCGACGTCAACAGGCTGAGCAGCCGGGTGACGTCGGGCCCGAGATCGTCGATCAGGTCGCGCAACGGCACGAAGTTGCCTGCCCGCTTCGACATCTTCCCGGACACGAGCGACACCATCTGGCCGATCTCGATCTCGAGGCGGCCACGCTCCACGCCCAGCGCCTCGACGCCGGCGAGCAGGCTGTCGACCTGGCCCTGGTGATCGGCGCCGAACACGTCGATCACCCGGTCGTAGCCGCGCACGAGGAACTTGTCGCGGTGGTAGGCGAGGTCGCCGGCGAGGTAGGTGAACTCGCCGTCGGACTTCACGAGCACCCGCCTCTCGCGCGGGTCGCCGAAGTCGGCGGTGCGGAGCCACACCGCGCCGTCGTCCTCGAACACCAGCCCGCGCTCGCGAAGGAGGGCGATCGTCTCGGCCACCGCGTCGCTCTCCTCGATCGAGGCCTGGCTGAACCACTCGTCGAACTCGATGCCCATCGCCGCGAGCGTCTCGCGGATGTCGGCCAGGTTGCGCTCGGCCGCCCACCGCCCAGCCGCAACCTCGTCGTCGGGCCCGTTGTAGGCGCGGGCGAGCTCGGCGACGTACGCGCCCTGGTAGCCGGACTCCGGCACCGGCGCGCCGCGGCGGATCGCGAGCAGGCTCTCGCCGAGGCTGCGAATCTGGCCGCCGGTGTCGTTGACGTAATACTCGCGGCTCACCTGGTAACCGCAGCGGATGAGGACGCGCGCGAGCGCGTCGCCGTAGGAGCCCCACCAGCCGTTGCCGACGTGGAGCGGCCCGGTGGGGTTGGCCGAGACGAACTCGACCTGCACGCGCTCCGCCGCGCCCAGGTCGTGGCGGCCGTAGCGGTCCTCGCCCTGCTCCACGACGTCGCCGAGGATGTCGTGCAGCCAGCTGTCGCGGAGGCGGAAGTTCACGAACCCGGGCCCCGCCACCTCGACGGCAGAGACGTGGGTCGGCGGCGCGGCCTGCAGTCGCGCGGCAAGCGCGTCCGCCAGCTCGCGCGGCTTGCGGCCCGCGGCCTTGGCGACCGTCAAGGCGACGTTGGTCGACCAATCGCCGTGCTCGCGGCGGGCCGGACGCTCGAGCTCGACGGCGCCCGGCGGTTGGACGCCGAGCCCGACGAGAGCCGACCGCACGGCCTCGGCGAGGACGTCTCGGATCACGAACGCGTGGGCGTCAGGCGAGCTGGCTTTTGTGGAGTACGGCGTTGACCCGCTCGACCAGGTCGATGGGGTCGAACGGCTTGGTCACGTAGTCGTCGGCGCCGAGGTCGAGGCCTCGTTGCACCTCCGACGCCTGTGCCTTGGCGGACAGGAGAACGATGGGCACGTTCTTCGTGCTCGCGTCGGCGCGAGCTGCTTCGAGCACCTCGAGACCGTTGAGCTTCGGCATCATGATGTCGAGCACGACCGCGTCGGGGCGCTGCTCGCGGATGGCGCGCAGTCCCTCGTCGCCGTCGCCGGCGGTGATGACCGCGAAGCCCTCCATCTCGAAGTTGACCTCGAGCAGCTTGAGGATCACCGGGTCGTCGTCGACCACGAGGACGGTCCGATCCGGCATGGCCGGGAATGCTACTTCTGGCGGGCCGGAATGCCTCGGGCCGACGGTACGCTGCCTGCGATCCCCGCCCTCGTAGCTCAGGGGATAGAGCACCGGCCTCCGGAGCCGGGTGCGCCAGTTCGAATCTGGCCGAGGGCGCGACGGCTCCTTAGGCCACAGATCCCTCGGCCCACGCACGTCGGAGGATCTCGTCGACGGTCTGCTCCGGGCTCTGGTCGGACGTGTCCAGCCAGAGGCCGATCCGGGGTGTCGTCGCTCGTAGCAGCGCATCGGCCTCCTCGATGCTCACGTCACTGCCGTAGCCGTTCTTGTCTCGCGCGCCCTCGCGAGCCGCGAGGACCTCCGCCCGCGGGGCGAGCACGACGACCAGCAACGGGCGCGACCGGATGAAGCCGACGTACTCGGACAGGAGCGGTCCGATCACGAGGTCCTGGGCGACAACCGTGAACCCGGCCGCGAGGCACGAGTCGGCGACCGCAGCGCCCATCCGACAGCGCAGTCGCATCTGCGACCACCATTCGTCCGAGGGCGTGCGCGCCGGCTTCGCCCGGCCCGAGACGATCATGCGCTTGAAGAAGTCGCCCTCCACGTGGACGCCGCGCTCGAAACGACGCGCCAGCAGGCCGCCCACCGTCGACTTCCCGGCCGCCGGCAGCCCGACGACGAGGAACAGCGAGCGTTCACGGTCGGCCATGGCGTGCGAGCATGCCATCTGGCTCGATGGGATCCACACCCTCTCTCCTGCTGTACTGCCAGCACTCGACCGGAATCGGCCACCTGATGCGGTCGTTCGCGCTCTGCGACGCGCTCGCCGAGCGGTTCCGGGTGACGGTCTTCTGCGGGGGACGGCTCCCGCCGGACGTCCGGCCGCCCCACGACGTCGACCTCGTCGTGCTGCCCGGCCTGGGGACCGCTGCCGACGGGTCGCTCGTCAGTCACGATCCCGCGCAGACGGCCGAAGAGACCATGCGACGCCGGGCCGAGACCCTCGTGAACGCGTTGCGTGACCGGCGCCCGGACGTGCTCGTGGTCGAGCTCTTCCCGTTCGGCCGGAAGAAGTTCGCCCCCGAGCTGGTCCCGCTCCTCGAGGAAGCTCAGGCCGCGGGCGACAATCGACCGTTGGTGGTCTGCAGCGTGCGCGACATCCTCGTCACGCGCCCGGTCGACCAGGACGTCCACGACGATCGGGCGTGCAAGCTCGCCAACCGCTACTTCGACGCGGTGCTCGTGCACTCCGATCCGCTGTTCGCCCGGCTCGAGGAGTCGTTCCACCCGTCTTCACCGTTGCAAGTGCCCGTGTACCACACGGGTTTCGTCGTGCGCCGCGATGACGAGAGTCCGAGCGACGCGACGACGACCCCGCGACCTCTCGTCGTGTCAGCCGGTGGTGGCCTGGTGGGCGAGCGCCTCCTGTCGACCGCCGTCGAGGCGCATCGCCTCCTCCGTGACACCGATCCCCTTCCGGTCGATGTCATCACCGGGCCGTTCGTCGCTCCGCGCGCGTGGCGAGAGCTGACCGACGCGGCACGCGAGCTCCCCGGGTTGCGGGTCCGCCGGTGGGTGCCGAGCCTCCTCGCCGAGTTGCGGCACGCGGCGGGGTCCGTCAGCCAGTGCGGCTACAACACGGCCCTCGACCTGGTCAGGGCTGCGGTGCCCGCGTTGGTCGTGCCCTACGCCGAGGACTCGGAGGACGAGCAGATGCGCCGGGCGCGACGACTCGAGGCCCTGGGCGCGGTCCGGGTCCTCGATCCCGCTGACCTCAGTCCGTCGTCGCTGGCAGCGGCGATTCGTTCCCTCTCCGACTTCGAGCCCCGACCGG
>VAXF01000134.1 GCA_005888395.1 Actinomycetota bacterium
GCTGGGGCCGCATCGACATGCTCGAGAACCGGCGCGTCGGCATCAAGAGCCGTGAGGTCTACGAGTGCCCCGGGTCGCTGGCGCTCCTGATGGCCCACGCCGACCTCGAGGGCCTCACCCTGGAACGCGACCTCGCCCACGAGAAGGCCCGCCTGGAGCCGCGCTGGGCCGAGCTCGTCTACGACGGGCTGTGGTTCTCTCCGTTGAAGTCGGCGCTCGATGCGTTCGTCGACGAGAGCCAACGCCACGTCACCGGCGAGGTCCGCCTGCGGTGCGAGCCGGGCCGCTGCTTCGTCGCCGGCCGCCGCAGCGACGTCGGCCTCTACGACCACGACCTCGCCACCTACGAGGCCGCCGACCGCTTCCGGCACGAGGATGCCGAGGGCTTCGTGCGCCTTTGGGGCCTCGGGGTCGAGACCTGGGCCGCCAAGCAGGCGGCCCCATGGACAGAGTCCGCAAAGCAGGGCCACGGATGACCCTCTGGCAGGGCCGCTTCGGCGGCGAGAAGCCGGCCCCCGAGCTCCTCGCCTTCACGGTCAGCCTCCCGTTCGACCGCCGGCTGGCGATCGACGACGTCACCGGGTCGCGCGCCCACGCGCACGGGCTCGAGAAGGCGGGCGTGCTCACCGGCGAGGAGGCGAGCATCGTGGTGACCGCCCTCGACCGGATCGAGGAAGAGCTGATCGACGGCACCTTCGCCTTCCAGCCCGACGACGAGGACATCCACACCGCGGTCGAACGCCGCGTGATCGAGCTGGCGGGCACGGCGGGCGCCAAGCTCCACACGGGCCGGAGCCGCAACGACCAGGTCGCCACCGACATGCGGCTCTACGCCAAGCGTGCCCTCACCGACGTTGCGGCTCTCGTGCTGGGCCTGCAACACGTGCTCCTCGACCGCGCCCGCGCCGCCGGGGAGGCCTACCTGCCCGGCTACACCCACCTCCAGCGTGCCCAACCGGTGCTGCTGGCCCATCATCTGCTCGCCCACGCGTGGGCGCTGGCGCGCGACATCGACCGGCTGGTCGACGCCCGGCGTCGGCTCGACGTCTCGCCGCTGGGCGCCGGTGCGCTCGCCGGCTCGTCGTTGCCGCTCGATCCCGACGCGGTGGCCGCCGAGCTCAGGTTCGCAGCGCGGTTCGAGAACTCGCTCGACGCGGTGGCCGACCGCGACTTCGTCGCCGAGGCCCTCTTCGACCTCGCGCTCATCGGCGTGCACCTGTCGCGCATCGGCGAGGAGGTGGCGCTATGGGCGAGCGAGGAGTTCGGCTTCCTCCATCTCGCCGACGCGTGGGCCACCGGGAGCTCGATGCTGCCGCAGAAGAAGAACCCCGACATCGCCGAGCTGGCTCGAGGGAAGGCAGGACGGCTGATCGGGCATCTCACCGGCTTCCTGGCGACGCTCAAGGGCCTGCCGCTCTCCTACAACCGCGACCTCCAGGAGGACAAGGAGCCACTGTTCGACGCGGTCGACCAGGTGAAGGGCGCGCTGCTGGCGCTCTCTGGTCTGCTGGCGACGGCGCAGTTCGACATCGCCCGCATGCAGGCCGCTGCCGACGTCGCCCACCTCGCCGCCACCGACCTGGCCGAGCATCTCGTCTCCACGGGCATGCCGTTCCGGGAGGCGCACAGCATCGTCGGCGCCCTCGTCCACGACGCGCTCGAGCGCCACGTGCCGCTGGCAGAGCTGGTCGAGGCCCACCCCGCGCTGGGCGCCGAGGCGCTCGCGCTCCTCGAGCCGGGCGTGGCCGCCACCCGCCGCACCACCCCCGGTGGAGCGGGTCCCGGCCCGGTCGCGGAGCAGTTGCGTCACTTCGCCGACCGGCTGGCCGCCGACGAGCGCCGGCTCTCGCGCGGCTGACCTCTGGTGCCCCGCCTTCGGCGGCTGCCCCGTCGCTTCTACCGCCGCGATCCCCGCGTGCTCGCGCCGGAGCTGCTCAACAAGGTGCTGGTGCGGGGTGCGCGCCGGGGGCGCATCGTCGAGGTCGAGGCGTACGCGGGCGGCGCGGACCCGGGTAGCCACGCCTATCGCGGCCCGACGGCGCGCAACGCCAGCATGTTCGGGCCGCCGGGTCATCTGTACGTGTACGTCAGCTACGGGATGCACCACTGCGCCAACATCGTCGCAGGAGAGGTCGGCGTCGGAGTCGCCGTCCTGCTGCGCGCCCTCGCGCCCCTCAGCGGTGTCGACGAGATGTATGCCGCGCGTGCAGGTGCGCGCCTCGAACGCGACCTGTGCAGCGGTCCCGGCAAGTTGTGTCAGGCGCTCGGAATCGCGCGGGAAGACGATGGAGCCGACCTCGTTAGGGCCGATCGCGGCATCTCGCTCGGCGACGACGGCACGGCGCCGCCGCGCGAGCCCGGCGTGAGCCTGCGCATAGGGCTGTCCCCGGGACGGGGCGACGAGATGCCATGGCGCTGGTACGTGCCAGGAGATCCCAACGTGTCACGCGGGCCAGGTCGATTTCCAGTGGCCGGCGCGCCGCGGCGTTCCTAGCCTGCGGGCGTGCCCAGGCGCACCCATACCCTGCTGGCGGGCGAATACTTCCTCGCAGTCGAGGGCCTGGCGATGATTCGTACCTGCCTCACCGACCCCTCGGCCACCGCGCCGAGGGTCGAGGAGATCCGCGGCATCGTCGAGCGCTTCGACGAGTTCCCGAACTCGCTGGCGATCCCGATGAGCGAGCACGACGTGGAGGACGGCTACACCCGCTGGGCGCCGACCTACGACGGCCCGAACCCGGCCATCGAGACCGAGCAGCCGATCGTGCACGCCATGCTCGACGACGCGCCGCGTGGTACCGCGCTCGACGCCGCGTGCGGCACCGGCCGTCACGCCGCCGCGCTCGCCGAGCGGGGCTACCGCGTGATCGGCGTCGACGCCATCGACGCCATGCTCGCGGTCGCCCGAGAGAAGGTGCCGACCGCGGAGTTCCGGCTCGGCCGGCTCGAGCAGCTGCCACTCGACGACGCGAGCGTCGACGTCGTCACGTGCGCGCTCGCTCTCACGCACGTCCCCGAGCTGGAGCCGGTGCTGCGCGAGATCGCCCGCGTTGTGCGTCCCGGTGGTCAGGTGATCCTGTCCGACATCCACCCGTTCGCGACGATGACCGGCGGTATCGCCGGGTTCCCGGGCGCCGACATCACCCAGGGCATCCCCTACGTGGTGAACCTCACCCACCAGGTCGGCGACTACGTGGCCGCCTTCCGGGCGGCGGGGCTCTCGATCCTCGACTGCATCGAGCCCCGCGTCGGTGAGGCCGTGCTGCCGGTGCTCCCGAGCTACGCCGTGCTCCCGGAGGCCACCCGCCAGGCGTTTCTCGACACGCCGTACCTCCTGATCTGGCGGCTCGAGCGCGAGGGCTCCGCCGTTGGGTGAAGATGTGATGGTGACGCGCATGGCCACCGACACGAGCGTCGACGACGTCGTCGCCGCGCTCGACGAGGACGGCTATGCCGTGGTCGAAGGTCTGCTCGCCCCCGACGAGGTGACGGCGACGCGGGCCGAGCTCAACGCGGTGCTCGCGACGGTGCCGTACGGACGCAACTCGTTCGAGGGGTTCCACACCCGTCGCATCTACGCCCTGTTCGCCAAGACGCGCACCTTCGACGGCGCAGCGGTGCACCCGTTCGTGCTCGGCGTGCTCGATCGCGTGCTCGGCCACTACCAGCTGAGCGCCCCAACCGGTATAGAGATCGGGCCCGGCGAGGTGGCGCAGGTGCTGCACCACGACGATTCCGTCTACCCGCTGCCGCGGCCGCACGGCCAGGTCGTGCTCACCACCATGTGGCCCCTCGACGACTTCACGGAGGCCAACGGCGCCACTCGGGTGGTGCCGGGCAGCCACCGATGGGTCGACCGCGTGCCCGACGCGTCCACGACGGCCGCCCCAGCCGAGTTGCGGCGCGGCTCGGTGATGTTCTACCTCGGCACCCTCTGGCACGGTGGCGGCGCCAACCAGACCGACCGCCCCCGTCTCGGCGTGATCCTCGAGTACGTGGCGTCGTGGCTGCGGCCCCAGGAGAACCACGTGCTGGCGGTGCCACCCGAAGTGGTGCGGGGCCTGCCCGAGCGGCTGCAGGAGCTGCTCGGGTACAACGTCCATCCGCCCTTCCTCGGCTACGTCGATGGCCGTCATCCCCGGCGCCTGCTCGAGGAGGACGACCCGTGGCCGAGCCCGAGCTCGTCTTCCTGACCGACGGGGGCCAGCCCGCCGACGCCGTCCTGTCCCGCTTGATCGGCTTTCTCGACGCCGCCCGCACGACCCTCGATCTCGCCGTCTACGACGCCCACCTCGAGAGCGACGCGGGCGACCGTCTGGTCCATGCCCTGGACGCAGCCGAGGCGCGCGGCGTGCGTGTGCGCGCGGTCTACAACGACGCCCACCGCCGTCCGGTGCCGGTGCCACCGCCGCCGGAGGGGCCATCGCTGCTGGCGCGGTTGGCCGCGGCCGTGCCGTCGACCGCAATTCCCGGCATCCCCGACCTGATGCACCACAAGTACATCGTGCGCGATGGCGAGGTTGTGTGGACCGGGTCGACCAACTGGACCGACGACGCGTGGACGCACATGGAGAACGTCA
>VAXF01000167.1 GCA_005888395.1 Actinomycetota bacterium
CGCCTGTACCGGGAGCCGGCTGGCCATCAGCCTCTCGGTCGCGTCCGGCTCGGCTGCCGGGTCTGATCGACGGGCAAGGTTCCAGGCGGCGGTCGCCGCCGTGGGCGAACCGGCCCGCACCGTGCTCACCGCCGACGGTGCCGACGAGCTCTTCGCGTCCACTGGCTGGCGGGGCATCCCTGGACCTGAGCGGGCTCGCGTCGCCGGCTTCGTAGTCGTCGAGCCCGCGCCGAGGTAGAACGCAGGCCATGACCGACGACGCCGAGCTCGCGGGCCTCGACCCGTTCGACCTCCTCGACCGGGAGGCGGCACGCATCGAGGATCACCTCGCGGTTCTCCCAGAGGCCGAGTGGTCGCGACAGTCGCGCTGCGCGCTCTGGACGGTGCGCGACGTGCTCGCCCACCTGGCCGACGCGGAGAACTACCACCGTGCCTGCCTCGACGGGGAGGTCAGCGAGTTCATCGCCGAGATGGAGGCACAGGGCGGCCACGACATCGCCAGCGCGAACGCACTCGCCATCGCCGCCCTTGCCGGCCGGACGCCGCAGGATCTTCTTGCCGAGTGGAGCGACTCGAACGCCGAGACCCGGCGCCGCTTCCGCGAACGCGGCGACGGGCGGATCGACACCAGCGTCGGCGACTACTCCTGCAGGTGGCAGGCCTTCCACGTGGCCGGCGAGCTCGCGACCCACGCCGACGACATGTTCGTGCCGGCGTCACCGCAGGAGCGGGCGGAGCGGCTCGCGTGGCGCGCCCGCTTCTCACGTTTCGCCCTGGCCGAGGACAAGCCCCGAGTGACGATCGTCGTCGAGGAAGGCCGCACCCGTGTCCGCGGCGAGGGCATCGAGGTGGTGGTCGACGACGACCAACTCGTCGAGGGTGTGGCGGGCCGCCTCACCGAGACGGCGCTCGACCCGGCCGCCGTTGCTCTTCTCAACACGATGCCCTGAGCCGTGCGCGGCGAGAGGTCGATCGCGGCCGTTATCGCGGCTGCAATCGTCCCCTCGTCCCGCAATCAGGTGCCGGTGAAGTTGGGCGGGCGCTTCTGGAGGAACGCGGTCATCGCCTCGACGAGGTCGTTGGAGCCGAGGAAGGCCGAGTTCCAGACGGCGACGTAGTCGAGGGCTTCCTCGACCGAGCGGCCCTCACCGGCGCGGAGCACCGCTTTGGTGCCCTGCACGGCCAGCGGCGAGTTGGCGGCGATCTCGCCCGCGAGGTCGAGGGCGGCCTTGTGCAGCGACTCGACGTCGGGCAGCACGTCGTTGACGAGCCCGATCTCGCGCGCGCGGTCCGCGGTGATGTCCTTGCCCGTGAACGCGAGCTCGGCAACGTGGCCGCGCGCGAGGATCGCCGGCAGGCGTTGGAGCGTGCCGAGGTCGGCCACGATGGCGATCTTCGTCTCGCGCACCGAGAACACGGCATCGGCCGCCGCGAGCCGGATGTCGCAGGCCGAGATGAGGTCGATGCCGCCGCCGATGCAATACCCGTGCACAGCGGCGATCACGGGCTTGGGGCAGTCCGCGACGGCCGTGAATGCCCGCTGCCAGCGCTTGAGCGAGCGGTAGCCGGCCAGCCGGCGGGAAGCCTCCGAGCCGCCCGCGCCCTCGCTCGTGAGGTCGCCCGCGGTCATCTCCTTGAGGTCGAGCCCGACGGTGAAGGCCCGCCCGCGGGCCGCGATGACGATGGCGCGCACGTCGGCGTCGTCGGACAGCTCCTCGATGGCGGAGCGCACCCCGTCGAAGAAGGCCCGCCCCATCGCGTTGCGGCGGTCGGGGTTGTCGAGCCAGAGCGTGGCGACGTGGCCGTCGCGCTCGACGGCGATCCCGTCGCTCACCGCGAGTGCATCCGCCAGGAGTCGGGATGGAGGGTGAAGGCGGTGATGCCGACGGCGAAGACGGCTTCGAGGATCCAGTGGTTGCCGACGTCGGCGAGGCGGCACATGACCGCGAGGCCGACGATGGGAAGGCACAGCGCGGCCGACGTCCAGAGCGCCCAGCGCCGGCGGAACAGCAGGCCGACGGTGGTGGCCATGATCGCCCACGACACCAGGACGAGCAGCGGCTCGATCCACGTCGGCGGTTGCGGGTGCTGGGGCCCGTAGGCGCTCAGCCACATCGCGAACGCGAGGTAGCCGAGCCACGTGAGCTGGAGGGCGCGACCGGCGCCGGTGGCGGCGGTCGGCGACGGGCGCCGTCGTGGCCGCCACCCTGTTTGCCGCGGGGTCTCGGAGGACCGCGTGAGCATGTCAGTCGTCATGCGCGCGATCGTACGCCGGTGGTGGACCTCGCCAACGCCGCCGTCTTCCTCGACTTCGACGGCACCATCACCGAGGCCGACGTGGGCGTCCACCTGCTCGAGCGGCTCGGTGACCCCGCCTGGCGGCAGGTCGAGGACCTCTACTTCAGCGGCGCCATCGGGAGCCGCGAATGCCTCGAGCAGGAGTGGGCCCTGCTGCCCCGCGACGAGGCCGCGCTGCGCCGGGTCGCCGCCGAGGTGCCGCTCGACCCGGGGCTGGGTGACCTGGTGACCAGCCTGCGCCACGCGGGTGCCGAGGTCACCGTCGTGTCGGACGGATTCGGCTTCTACGTCGCCGACGCCGTTGCGCGCTTTGGGCTCGACGTCCTCACCAACGAGGTCGACTTCGGCACAGGACGCCTCGAGTTTCCCAACCTCGACAGGTGCTGCCCGTGCTCGACGTGTGGCACGTGCAAGCAGGCGCCGCTCAAGGACGCGCAGCGCCGCGGGCGGCACACGATCTTCGTGGGCGACGGCGCGAGTGACCGCAAGGCGGCGCTGCTGGCCGACGTCCTGTTCGCCAAGGGTGAGCTGGCGGACTGGTGCGAGGAGGTCGAGGTGGCCTACACGCCGTTCCGGCGACTGCGCGACGTCGGTCTGGCTCTCGGACTGCGTCAGTAGACTCCTGCGACGGGGCCGCGTGGCCCCCGTTGTCGCGAGGAGCACCTGCTGAGCAGCTTCACCGCCGAAGTCGTCGATGCGCTGTCGGGCCCCGACTGGCTGCGGCGGCGCCGGTCGGACGCGTTCGACAGCTTCTCGGCGGCCGCGCTCCCCACCGAGGCCGAGGAGGTCTGGCGCTATAGCCGCATCTCGGAGCTCGACCTCGACCGCTACGAGCCCGCGCTCGACGGTGCGGGCCCGCGCGTCGAGGTCGACCCCGCGCTCGAGGCTCGCGGGGTGGTCGTCGGCAACCTGGGCGACGTCGACGACGGCGACGACGTGCTCGGGGCGGTCGCCGGCGCGGCGGTGGACGCGTTCGTCGAGCTCAACGTCGCCTTCCTGGTGGCGCCGTTGCTCGTGCGCGTCCCCGACGGGCTCGCCGTGGAGGAGCCGATCATCGTCGAGCACCGGTTCGAGGCCGGCGGCGCCGCGATGTTCCCGAGGTTGGTGGTCCAGGTCGGTCGCGACGCCGAGGTGACCGTGATCGAGCGTCACGTGTCGGGCGACGTCGACGGCCTCGTGGTCCCCGTGACCGAGCTCGACGTCGCCGAGGCCGGCCGGCTCCGCTACGTCGACGTGCAGGTGCTCGGCCCTCGCGTGTGGCAGGTGGCCTACCAGGCGAGCCGCGTGGCGCGCGACGCCACCCTGCAGGCGTCGGCAGTCGCGCTCGGGGGGAGTTACGCGCGGTTGCGCACTGACTCCCGGCTCGTCGGCAAAGGAGCTTCGAGCCAACTGCTCGCGGTGTACTTCGGCGAGGGCGAGCAGATGCACGACTTCCGCACGATGCAGGACCACGCCGCGCCGAATACGACCAGCGACCTCTTGTTCAAGGGTGCGGTGCAGGACCGGGCCCGGTCGGTGTACTCGGGCCTCATCCGCGTTCGGAAGGAGGCGATGGGCACCAACGCTTTCCAGACCAACCGCAACCTGGTGCTTTCCGAGGGCGCCCACGCCGACTCCGTGCCGAACCTCGAGATCGAGGCCAACGACGTGCGCTGCAGCCACGCGTCCGCCGTCGGTCCGATCGACGCCGAACAGCTCTACTACCTCGAGAGCCGCGGCGTTCCCCCCGACGTCGCCGAACGCCTGATCGTGCTCGGCTTCTTCGACGAGGTGATCGACCGGCTCCCGGTCGGCCCGTTCGAGCGCGAGCTACGGGCCGACATCGCCGGCAAGCTGGAGCGGAGGAGCGCCTGATGGCGAACGACGAGGTGCTCTGCCGGCTCGACGAGCTCGCCTCGGGGGAGGCCCGCCGGTTCGAGGTCGGCCGGCACCAGCTGTGCGTCGTGCGCATCGGCGACGAGGTCTACGTGATCGGTGACCGGTGCAGCCACGCCGACTACTCCCTGTCCGAGGGCGAGATCTATGCCGACGAACGTGAAATCGAATGCTGGAAGCACGGCAGCACGTTCTCGCTGGAGACGGGGGAGCCGCAGTCGCTGCCAGCGACGCAATCGGTGCCGACCTACCGCGTCCACATAGACGACGGCAACGTCGTGGTGGCCCTATGAGCGAGCCGAAGGCGAGCGAATCAAAGGACAGAGTGCCCCGCTCAGCGGGGCGGCCGCCGAAGGCGGCCACCCGATGAGCGAACTCGTGATCTCGGGGCTGCGTGCCGGTGTGGAGGGCAAGGAGATCCTGCTCGGGGTCGACCTGACCGTCCGCAGTGGCGAGGTGCACGCCGTGATGGGTCCGAACGGTTCGGGCAAGTCCACGCTCGCCCACGTGGTGATGGGCGCTCCGGGCTACGAGGTGCTCAGTGGGAGCGTGACTCTCGACGGCGTCGACCTGCTCGGGCTCCCGGCCTGGCAGCGGGCGCAGGCGGGCCTGTTCCTCGCGATGCAGTACCCGACCGAGGTGCCCGGCGTCCCGCTCGAGGGCTTCCTCGCCGAGGCGCTCGCGGCTCGCGGCGACGACGCCGGCGCCCTGCACGAACGTCTCACCGAGGAGGCCGGCGCCATCGGCTTCGACGTCCACCTGCTCGAACGGGCGCTCAACGTCGAGCTGTCGGGCGGCGAGAAGAAGCGCAACGAGACCGTGCAGCTCTGCGTCCTCCGGCCGAAGATCGCCGTGCTCGACGAGATCGACTCCGGCCTCGACATCGACGCGTTGCGAGCCGTCAGCCGGCGCATCGAGCGGGAGACGCACGAGGCCGGGCTCGGCGTGCTCGCCATCACCCACTACAGCCG
>VAXF01000168.1 GCA_005888395.1 Actinomycetota bacterium
TGATCCGCGATGCACTCCCAGACGTCGGCCCAGCACCACCCGTCCACGGCCGGGCAGCCTAACGTCACGCTGTGGACTTTCTCCTACCCGACGACGCCGACCCGCGCCGGCGCTCGGTTCGGGAGTGGCTGGCCGCCAACCCGCGGCCCACGGCGCGGCAGCTGGCCGAGGCGGGCTACGTCGCGCCCCACTGGCCGCGGCCGTGGGGTCTCGACGCCGACCCGATCCAGCAGCTGGTCATCGACGAGGAGCTCAGGCGCGCCGGCGTCCACCGGCCCGTGAACCCCATCGGCATCGGCTGGGCCGGGCCGACCCTCCTGCACGCCGGCACGCAGGCGCAGAAGGACCGCTACCTCATGCCGATGCTCTCGGGCGAGGAGATGTGGTGCCAGCTGTTCAGCGAGCCGGGCGCCGGCTCCGACCTGGCCAACCTGTCGACCCGCGCCGCGCGCGACGGCGACGTCTACGTCGTGAACGGCCAGAAGGTGTGGACGTCGTTCGCCCACATGGCCAAGTTCGGGATCCTCATCGCCCGCACCGACCCCGACGTGGCCAAGCACCAGGGCATCTCGTATTTCGTGTGCCCGATGGACGCGCCCGGCATCGAGGTGCGCCCGATCGTCGAGATGACGGGCGCCCACCTGTTCAACGAGGTGTTCTTCGACGACGTGCGCATCCCGGCCGCCAACCTGGTCGGTGAGGAGCACCGCGGCTGGGAGCTGGCCAAGGTCACGCTGTCGAACGAGCGGGTGTCGTTGTCGTCGGGCGGCGCGCTGTGGGGCAACGGGCCGGCGGCGAGCGACCTGTTCGCGCTGGTGCGTGCCCAGGGAGGTGTCGACGACGCCGGTCTGCGCCAGCGCCTGGCGCAGCTCTACATCGAGGCCGAGCTGCTGCGGCTGATCCGGTTGCGCACGGTCACCGCCGCGGTGCAGGGCCGGCCGCCGGGGCCGGAGGCGTCGATCCGCAAGGCCCTCGCCGACGAGCACGGGCAGCGGATCATGGGTCTGGCCAAGGACCTCACCGGCACCGCGGGAATGCTCGCCGGCGCCGGACCGCTCGGCACCACCGACGGGTCGTGGAACTACGGCTTCTTGTTCGCGCCCGCGCTCACCGTCGGAGGCGGGACGTCGGAGGTACAGCGCAACATCATCGCGGAGCGGGTGCTCGGGCTTCCCCATGACGTCGACGTGGAAGCCGGCAAGAGCTGGGCCGAGGCGCGGCGCGCGCCGTAGGCCCGCGCGCCGCTATGAGCCGGGCGCTCGGTACCGGATCTGCTCGGCCTTGCGCAGGGCATCCAATGTCTCGTCGACGGTCAGGAGGACCGCCGTTTCGAGCGAGCTCAGCGCACCGCCGCCACTGATCGCCAGCGCGACTGCCGCCATCGACACGTTGTCGGGCGCCTCCCAGAGGGTGTAGCCGTCGTGCGATCCGAAGGCGTACCAGAACCCGTGGAGCTTCCCACCGACCGACTCGATGTAGGACTGAGCGGCCTTTCGGCGGTCCTCCGGCTTGCCGATCAGCCTGGCCCACGTCTCAGGCGTGTAGCTGAACTTCGACAGATAGAGCGGCATCGTCCCTCCTGTTGGTCTGGCGCGAGTCGCCTTCCACGAAGCGAAGTCTGCACCGAGTAGGCGACCACACCGGCCGCACTCAACTCTGACGGTGCCGCCGCCGATGCTCGAAGAGTGGATCCTCGAGACACAGCGCGCTTCACGGTCGGCCCGCTCCCGTCGCGTGCTGTGCTGGCATGGACAGAGTTGGCGTCTTTGGTCCTGAGCGCGATCCGCAAAGGTGACGTGACACTGCCGTTCTCGACGCCTCCCGACGTCACGGCCGACCTGCACGAGCTGATCGGCGAGTGGTCAGCTGTCGCGCGCGCCGGAGAGGTCTTCTGCTGGCGTCCCGACGCGATGGACCCGGAGCACGCCCTCATGCTCGTGCGCTATTGGTACAACATCGCGACCTTCGTGCGCGCCCTGCAGCGAGCGGGTGCAGTGCACCCCGCCGAGTCCGACGGCTCGCGCGTCTTCGCCCTCCAGGCCCGCCGCGCGCTGGTCGAGTTCGTGGTGGCGAGCGGCCGGCTCGACGCCGACTCGGGCCGTCGCATGCTTGTCACGTGGCCCGGGCGAGTGAGCGACGAGAACGTGGCGTCGGCGGGGGTTGCTCGCACGGTCGTCGCCGAGGACGATGCCGAGATGCGGGCGCTCCTGCGGACGTGGCTCAGCGACGACGCGCGCTTCCAGGTCGTCGGCGAAGCGGCCGACGGCGCCTGTGCTGTCGAGCTCAGCGCTGCGCTTCGGCCCGACCTCCTGCTCCTCGACCTCGGGATGCCGCTCATCACCGGCTTCAACGTGATCCCGTTCGTTCGGGAAGCGTCGCCCTCGACGAAGGTGGTCGTGTGGTCCGGGGACGCGACGTCGGAGACTCGGGCGACCGTCGAGGCGCTCGGTAGCAGCTCCGTGATCGTGAAGGGGACGTCGCTGGATGCGGTCGTCACGGAGCTCGCGAGGGTTGCGGGCGTTTAGCGACCTCTAGACGATGCGGTACGTCTGCACCGCGTGGGCGACGACGGTGCCGTCCGCGTCGGTCGCCGTGATCTCGGTGAAGGTCAGCTCCTTACCCCGGCGCACGGTGGTGCCGTGGCACAGGAGGTCGGACTTCTTGCAGGCGCCGACGTACTGGATCGACAGGCTGACCGTCGACGCCCGCATCCCCTTGTCGAAGTCGTGGTTCGACCACGCCGCGAGGGCGCCGGCCGTGTCGATCACGGAGGCGACGACGCCGCCGTGGTAGTAGACGCCGTCGTTGGTGAGATCGGCACGGAACGGCAGGAGGATCGAGACGTCGTCGGCCTCATAGCGCTCGATCACCATCCCCAGTCCCTTGATGAACGGGGTGCTCACGAACATCTTGGGCACGGCGTCGCGGTGGCGCCGCTGCTCCTCGTCGGTCATCGCCACGGCCGGGCAAGTTAGTGCGCGTAGGCGCCCGTGCCCCTGAACATGCCGCGGTGCCACCGTCCCGGCGTGACGATCATCGCCCGCGGGTAGTCCTCGAACAGCCAGCGGCCGAAGTTCCGCCGCGTCCAGGGCGTGAGGCCGGCGGCGCGGATCGCACCCCGTGCTCCCTTGCGGTGGCTCAGGACGCGCGTGAGCCGCATCGACATGCGGTGGTCGGCGACGAGCGCAGCCGTCACCCGTTGTCGGTAGCGACGTGCCGCCGCGCCCGGCGCCTCCGCGCCCGCGGCGAGCATCGCCTCTGCGGCCAGCTCCGCCATCTCGAGCGCCTGGCCGATGCCCTCGCCCGTCATCGGATCGGCCCCGCCCGCGGCGTCGCCCACGAACAGCGCGCGGCCGCAGGCGAGGACGGCGCGGTCGACGTGGGCAGGGATCGGCCAGGCGCGGTGGGGTGCCTCGGGCTGCGCGTCACGTCCGATGACAGCTCGCACGTGGTCGCGCGCCAGCAGCTCGGGCCATTGGTCCTTCATCCGCTGCACTGTCTCCCCGGCTCGCCGCGGCACGCCGAAACCGACGTTGGCCCGCCCATCGGGGAGCGGGAACGACCAGGCGTAGCCGGGCAGCAGGTCGGGCTCGAAGAAGACCCACAGGCCCGTCGCCGCCGGCTCGGCCACCCCGCCGAAGTACTGGCGGAAGGCGTGGAACTCACCGAGCTCGCGTCCGGAGCGTGCCCCGAGCGCCCGGGCCAGGGGCGAGAAGGTGCCGTCGGCGCCCACGGCGTACCGGGCGCGGACGTCGCCGAGGCCCTCGACGGCCAGCGTCACGCCTCCGGCGTCCTGGCTCGCGCCGATGAGGCCGTGGCCGTCGTGAACCTTGACGCCCGCGGCCCGGGCCAGGTCGAGCACCGCGGCGTCGAGCTCGAACCGGCGGGCGACGGCCGCGAAGACGCCCTGTCCCCGGGGCAGGGGGAACCGGACGGTCCGCCCGGACGGCGACCGCACCCAGACGTCGTCGACGATGCGCCACGACGCCACCGCGCCCGGGAGTAGGCCCAGCTGCTCGAGCCGCCGCAGGGCGCCGGCCGTCAGGCCGTCACCACAGCACTTGTCGCGGGGAAAGGTGGCCTTGTCGACGAGGACGACGTCGCGTCCGGCCCGGGCCAGCGCGGTGGCCGTGGCCGCACCCCCGGGACCGCCGCCCACGACACAGACGTCGGCCTCGATCACAGCGTCAGGCTAAGCCCGCCCTGACGCAACCTCTGGTTGCGAGGCGAAAACTAGTCGGCTGGTTCGCCGTAGGGCTGCTCGGCGTCGCGGTAGCAGTCGGCGTGGAAGTGCTCGACGCGGTTCCACACGCCGCGCTCGTAGACGTTGGCGATGACCTGGCGGAGCTGCGCCTTGGCGACGAACTTCACGGGAAGCCCGCACGCCGAACAGATGGCGGAGTTGCCCGCCTCGATGGGTCGCTCGACCGCCCGGCTCTTCTTGAGGAGCTTGGTAGCCATACCACCATGATCGGCACGTTTTGGCCACAGAGTGAGGGATACCTCGAAATCTTTGGCTCGCAGGGAGGATTGACGGGAAGCCGACACGGGTGTCATGGTTCGGCTGCCGAGGCTCGGGGTGCGTCCGCCGTGCACCCCTGCCTCGGCATTTTCCTAGTCTGAAGGCGACATGACCGAGCGGTCGACTGCCTCGCCTGCCTTCGGACCCAATGCCTGGCTGGTCGACGACATGTACGAGCAGTACCTCGCCGACCCGTCGTCGGTGAGCGAGAGCTGGCGCGACTTCTTTGCCGACTATCGCCGGCCCGCCGACGGCGCCGGCGAGGCCGCCCCCGACGCCGGGGGCGCAGCGGGTGTCGTCCTCAAGGGCGCGCAGGCCCGGATCGCCGCCAACATGGCCGCCAGCCTCGCCGTGCCCACGGCCACCAGTGCCCGCGTCGTGCCCGCCAAGCTGCTCGAGGTCAACCGCCGGATCCTCAACAACCACCTCGGGCGCACGCGCGGGGGCAAGGTCTCGTTCACCCACCTCATCGGCTACGCCGTGGTCGAGGCGCTCGCCCGGGTGCCGGCGATGAACTCGTCGTTCGCCGAGGTCGACGGCAAGCCCGGCGTGGTGCACCACGAGCACGTGGGCCTCGGGCTCGCGGTCGACGTCGACAAGGGCGACGGGTCGCGGTCGCTCCTCGTCCCCTGCATCCGCGACGCCGACACCCTCGACTTCCGCGGCTTCTGGACCGCCTACGAGGACCTCATACGCAAGGTCCGCACCAACAAGATCGGCGCCGACGACTTCGCCGGCGTCACCGTGTCGCTCACCAACCCGGGCACGATCGGCACTGTCCACTCGGTGCCGCGCCTGATGCCGGGCCAGGGTGTGATCGTCGGCGTCGGCGCCATCGACTACCCCGCCGAGTACCAGGCCGCCGACCCCGAGGTGCTGGCCAAGCTCGGCGTGTCGAAGGTCATCACTCTCACCTCGACCTACGACCATCGCATCATCCAGGGCGCCGAGTCGGGGCTCTTCCTTCAGCACGTGCACCGTCTCCTTCTCGGCGAGGACGGCTTCTACGACGACGTCTTCCACGCCATGGGCATTCCCTACGAGCCGGCGCGCTGGCGGCGCGACGTCAACCCTCTCGACGAGGAGCAGGAGCAGCGGGCCAAGCAAGTGCACGTGCAGACCCTCATCAACATGTACCGCGTGCGCGGTCACCTCATCGCCGACCTCGACCCGCTGCAGGTCAAGGAGCCGCACCTCCATCCCGAGCTCGACCCGCTCACCTACGGCCTCACCATCTGGGACCTCGACCGCGAGTTCTTCTGCGATGGCCTCGCCGGTCGCGAGGTCATGCGCCTCGGCGAGATCCTCGGCCTCCTGCGCGACGCCTACTGCCGCACGGTTGGCGTCGAGTACATGCACATCCAGGAGCCCGACCAGAAGCGCTGGATCCAGGAGCAGGTCGAAGATGTCAGCGTCGTCCTCGAGCTCGACGAGCAGCGCCATGTGCTCGAGCGACTGAACGCGGCCGAGGCCTTCGAGCGCTTCCTGCATACCAAGTACACGGGCCACAAGCGCTTCGGGTTGGAGGGCGCCGAGAGCGCGATCCCGCTGCTCGACGCGGTCCTCGGGCTCGCGGCCGAAGGTGGGATGGACGAGGTGGTCATGGGCATGACCCACCGCGGCCGGCTCAACGTCCTCGCCAACATCGTCGGCAAGAGCTACCGCGAGATCTTCCGCGAGTTCGAGGGCGACATCGATCCGGAGACGATCCAGGGCTCGGGCGACGTCAAGTACCACAAGGGCGCCCAGGGCAAGTTCGTGAGCCGCACGGGCGCGGAGATCCCGATCACGCTGGCCTCGAACCCGTCGCACCTCGAGGCCGTCGACCCGGTGGTCGAGGGGATGGTGAGGGCCAAGCAGGACCTCATCGACGCGCCGGAGACCTTCTCGGTGCTCTCGCTGCTCGTGCACGGCGACGCCGCCTTCGCCGGCCAGGGTGTGGTGGCGGAGACGCTGAACCTGTCGCAGCTGCGGGGCTATCGCACCGGCGGCACCATCCACCTCGTCATCAACAACCAGGTCGGGTTTACGACCGCACCCGAAGCGGCGCGTTCGTCGGTGTACCCGACCGACATCGCCAAGATGGTGCAGGCGCCGATCTTCCACGTGAACGGCGACGACCCGGAGGCGTGTGTGCGGGTTGCCCGGCTGGCGTTCGGCTTCCGCCAGGCCTTCCACAAGGACGTCGTGATCGACATGGTCTGCTACCGGCGTCTCGGCCACAACGAGGGCGACGAGCCCTCGTATACGCAGCCACTGATGTACAAGCGCATCGAGGAGCGCCGGTCGGTACGCAAGCTCTACACCGAGGCGTTGGTCACGCGTGGTGAGCTGGGCGTCGAGGACGCCGAGAAGGCGCTCGAGGACTTCCAGGTCCGGCTGCAAACGGCGCTCGACGAGACGCGTCAGACGGCACCGCCGAAGGGCACGCGCGCCAAGCCGCCTCTCGCCGCGATGGGTGTGCTGCCGCGTGTCGAAACGGGCGTCGCCCGCGCGACGCTCGATCGGGTCGCTGCCGCGATGCACACCGTTCCCGACGGCTTCACGGTCCACCCCAAGCTGGCCAAGCAGCTCGAGGCCCGCCGGCAGGTCTACGCCGACGGCCAGGTCGACTGGGGCCTGGCCGAAGCCCTGTCGTTCGGCTCGCTCCTGCTGGAGGGCGTCGACATCCGGGTCGCCGGCCAGGACACGCGTCGGGGCACGTTCTCCCAGCGCCACGCGGTGTTGGTCGACTACGAGACCGAGCAGGAGTACGCGCCGCTCGCCAACCTCGGTTCCGCCCAGGGCAAGTTCTGGATCTACGACTCGCTGCTGTCGGAGTACGCCGCGGTTGGCTTCGACTACGGCTACTCGGTCGCCCACAAGGACGCCCTCGTGTGCTCCGAGGCGCAGTTCGGCGACTTCGAGAACGGCGCCCAGATCGTGATCGACCAGTTCATCGTGGCCGCCGAGGACAAGTGGCACCAGACGTCTGGGCTCGTGCTGCTGTTGCCTCACGGCTACGAGGGGCAGGGGCCCGAGCACTCGTCGGCCCGCATCGAGCGCTTCCTCACGCTCGCGGCCGAGGACAACATCCAGATCGTCTACCCGTCGACGGCGGCCCAATACTTCCACGTGCTGCGCCGTCAGATGCGGCGCGACATCCGCAAACCGCTGGTGGTGTTCACGCCGAAGTCGCTGCTGCGGTCCCGGCCCGCGCGCTCGGCGGTCGACGACCTCGCCGAAGGGTCGTCGTTCCGCGAGGTCATCGACGATGCCGCCGTGCAAGATCCGTCGGCGGTGCGGCGGGTCGTGATCTGCACCGGCAAGGTCGCCTACGACGCGCTCGCCAAGCGGGAATCGGCGGACGGGCGGGTGGCGATCGTACGGGTCGAGCAGCTCTACCCGTGGCCGGAGGACCAGCTGGCGGCGGCGGTGGCGCGCTACGAGCAGGCCTCGGAGGTCGTGTGGCTGCAAGAGGAGCCCGAGAACATGGGCGCGTGGCCATACGCCGGCGGACGGCTTCAGCGGCTCGTTGGCCCCGACTACGAG
>VAXF01000327.1 GCA_005888395.1 Actinomycetota bacterium
ACGCGCGTGGTCGTGGTCGTCGTGGTGGTCGTGGTCAGCGTCGTCGTGGTCGGCGGCCTCGTGGTCGTCGTCGTGGTGGTGGTGGCCAGCGTCGTCGTGGTCGGCGGCCTCGTGGTCGTCGTCGTGGTGGTGGTCGGGTTGGCGGTCGTCGGTGGGAAGAAGGTGGCTAGCACCATGTACCAGTTGGTGGCCCTGCCCAGGGTCAGGCTCGCCTGCTGCGCGCCGTCGGCGGCGGACAGGATGTCCTCGAGGTCGGAGGACGCGCTGCCGTTCTGCACGTCGAGGACGAACGGCACCCTCTGGCTGCTTCCCGGAGTCGCCCAAGCCGGCTGGCCGGCGGTGAGGACGGCCGCCACGACCAGCTCGCCGGCGGGGACCGCGGCGGTCGGACCCGCACTGGCGTCGGTTCCCACGCCTTGCGCTATCAGGGCTCGGTCGAGCGCTCCCACCGTGGCCACATGTCTGAAGTCTGCGACCGTCTCTTGCAGAAAGGCGGGAGCGGACGCTGATACCGTGATCACCAGGCCCGATGGCGCCGCGGCAGAGCTCTCGCGGTAGAGGAGGGCGATGTCGCCTGCGCCGTTCCACGTCGTCGAGACCGAGCGCGTCCAAGGGCCATTGACGTTGTCCGAGACCTGTACCTCGCCCGGAGCGTTGAACTGACCGAACCAGCCGACCAGCAGGTCGCCGGACGCAACCGGCTCCGTCAGGTTGAGGGTGTACGACGGGAGGCGGTTGGCGGTCGAGGCTGCCGCTCCCTGGATGAATTCGGGTGATTCGGCCGGCGTGGTGACCGTCAGCGCCGCCGACTGCGCTGAATGATCGTTCGCGAGGTCGAAGGCATCGACCGAGTACGTATAAGTAATCGATGGCGCCACATCCGGATCCAAGAAGGTCGTGGCGTCGGGCCCTGTCGTCCCGATGGCGGAATCGTCTCGGTACACGGTATAGCCGGCGACGCTGCCGTTGGACGGCAGCCACGAGAGGGCGACCCGTGTCGAGGCCACGCTGGTGGTTTCGAGGCCGGTGGGGGTGGAGGGTGCCCCGGGCGGGGTGGCGGGAAGGGGATGAAAGACGGCGCACACCGCGTACCAGTCCGTGGCAGAGGCAAGGGTGGCCGTCCCGTCCTGGGTGCCCGCGGCGCTCGAGGTGATGTCCTCTTCAAAGGCGGATCCGTTCGCTGTCTGCGCCCGCGGCGTGTACGGCACACCCGCGCTGCTTCCGGGGGTCACCGAGCCGGGCGCGGGAGACGTCACCAGGGCCGCGAACACCAGCTCGCCCGCAGCCGCGGCGCCTGTCTCACCGGTGTCAACGGTCGCTCCGTCGGGAGCGCGCGCAGCGACCATCTGGTCGAGCGAGCCGGTGAGCGCGACGCCCGAATACTCGGCGACGGTTCCCTGCAGGTACGCGGTCGAGGAGACGGACACGGTAATTGTGATCCCATTGGGAGCCGCCTGGCTGTCCTCGCGGTAATAGAGGGCGATGTCACCCGTGTCGTCCAGGAAGGTCAGCGATCTGGGCGCCCGCGTCCAGGCGCCGTTCACGTTGTCCGAGACCTGGACCCGCTCAGGGGCGTTGTACTGGGCGAACCACCCGACCAGCAGATCCCCCTGGGCAACCGGGCCGGTGAGCGTGACGGCGACCGCCGAGACGCGAGACCCGCTCGAGAATGCCGTTCCTTGGCCGAAGGTCGGGGTGGTCGATTGGGCGACCGCCGGGCGTGGAAGGATCGCAGAGACCCCCTGCAGCGCCGCCGCCGGGCCGGCGAAGGAGGCGACGAGGCGCAGTGCCGCCCCGCTGCGTCGCATTCTTGCTGCATAGTACCCGCCGCGGCGGCGCGCACTCCCCTCCCCTGCGAGCTACATCTCACGCCTGTCGGTCGCGTCTGCTCGCCCTGTAGCGCTACAAGCGCAGGTGGGGTCGCCCGGAGCATCTCGCCTTTCGCGACACGGTCCGGAAGTTCGTCCAGACAGAGCTGGTGCCCCGCGCGCGCGAGTTCGCGAGGAGCTGGCGGCCTGCAACAACGCCGGCGCGGCCATGGGCATCAGCGTGCAGACCGACATGGCCACGCCGGCGATCCGCAGGCGAAGAGCCTCGGCGAGTACCTGCGAGCCAGGTTGATCGACGTCCCGGGGCGCGCCGCTGCACCCCGGGTCCCCACGAGGCGTTAGGCCGGGCTCGCCCGGGAGGGGAGAGCGCACCAAGGCGTCGATTGCTATCAAAACAGGATGCGACTCGGGAGCGTGGCCACGCTCCTCGCTGCCGCTCTCGCCGGACTCGCGGCAGCACTGCAGGTGTCGCAGAGG
>VAXF01000169.1 GCA_005888395.1 Actinomycetota bacterium
ATCCTGGCGCTCGGGCCGGTGTCGGGCGCGCACCTGAACCCGGTGGTGACCCTCGTCGACCGCGTCTTCGGTGGGCTCGGCAACACCGACGCCGCCGGATACGTCGTCGCCCAGGTGACCGGCGCCGGCGTGGGAGCGGTCGTCGCGAACCTGATGTTCCAGCTGTCGGCCGTGGAGTGGTCGACGAGGACGCGCAGCTCGGGCGCGCTGTGGCTGGCCGAGGTGGTCGCCACGTTCGGCCTCGTCCTCGTCGTGTTCGGCGTCGCCCGCTCCGGGCGCAGCTCGGCCGCTCCCTTCGCCGTGGCCGCCTACATCGGCGGTGCCTACTTCTTCACCGCGTCGACCAGCTTCGCCAACCCGGCGGTCACGATCGGCCGCACCCTGTCGAACACCTTCGCCGGTATCCGCCCATCGTCGGCGCCCGCGTTCGTGGCCGCCCAAGTGGTGGGCGCGGGCATCGCGGTGGCCGCCGTGCGCGTGCTCTACCCGGACGTTGCGGTCGCCGCCCACGACGTCGTCGTCCCACACGAGACGGCGGCGATGCTGAGCGACGTGCCCGAGGTTCTGTTCGTCTGCGTGCACAACGCGGGGCGAAGCCAGATGGCGGCCGCGCTTCTCGACCATCACGGTCGTGGCCGGGTGCGGGTCGTCTCGGCCGGCAGCGAACCCGCCGACGAGGTCAACCCCGCGGTCGTCGCGGCCCTGGCCGAGGCCGGTCTCGACATCTCCGCGGAGCTTCCCAAGCTGCTCACCGACGGCGCCGCCCGCGCGGCCGATGTGGTCGTGACGATGGGCTGTGGCGACGCGTGCCCGGTCTACCCGGGCAAGCGCTACCTCGACTGGGAGCTTCCCGACCCGGCCGGGAAGACGCTCGACGAGGTGCGGGCGATCCGCGACGAGATCGACCGCCGCGTGCAGCTGCTGCTGGCCGAGCTGGCCTGACGTTCAGCCCGCTCGCAGCGCTGCCAGCGCCCCGGCCGCTTCGGGCGCATGGAGGATCGAGAAATGCGGGTTGATCGCCAGCGCCTGATCGAGGTCGGTTCGTGCGGCATCGGCGCGTCCGAGCGACCGTTCGATCATCGCCCGGTGGAAGTGGAACAGCGCGCTGCGCGTGCCCAGCCGGAGCGCCTCGTCGGCGTGGCCGATCGCCTCGGCGTCGCGGCCGTTGACGTGGAGCTGCCACGCCAGCGCGTCGGCGACGAACACGCTCTTGCGTCGCGCGTACTCGGCGCGCGCGGCGCGCAGGCCTGTCGCCAGGTGCACACGGTGGTCGGCGCTGTAGAGGGAGATCTCCAGGTCGATGTTGACGCCGTTGGCGCGGAACAAACGTTCTTCGGCGTCGAGGAGCGCGGCCTCCTGGACGGCCAGGTCGCGGTGGCCCGTCAGCTGGTAGAGGTCGCCGAGCTCGGTCACGTACTGCGGCGCGGGTAGGCGCCTGATCACGGCCTCGTACTCGCCGATCGCACCGGCCGTGTCGCCCTGGGCTGCATGGAGACGGGCGAGCGCGGCCGCGGGCGGCACGAAGGCACGAAGGTCGGGTCGAGGCGAGCGGCCCGGGTGTAGGCGTCGGACGCACCGGCGAGGTCGCCCGCGTTCCAGCGGAGCTCGCCGAGCTGGAAGGCGGCGAATGCGGCGTCGGACGCGTTGCCGGCCACCCGGCCGGCGGCGTCGAGCGCGACCGCAGCACCGGCGACGTCGCCTTGCAGCTCGCGCGCGTAGGCGACGCGCGCGTAGGAGGCGAGGTTGGGCCGCAGGTCGACCATGTGCTGGATGGCGGCGAACGCCTCCGGATAGCGGCCCAGCTCCACCAGGGCATCGCCGACCACGCCGTAGGCCGCGGCGCCGGCCGGGTTCGCGGCTCGAGCCCGATCGCCCCAACGGAGGCCGGCGGCGAACGCGTGACGCGCGTTGGCGAGCATCCCACGTCCGATCAGTGCGTCGACGTTGCTCTCCGGCTGGATGGCGAGCGACCGCGCGAAGGCGCCGTCGGCCTTGGGGTACCAGGTCGGGTCGGCGGTCACGCGGGCCTGCTCGACATAAAGGGAGCCGAGCCCGGCCCAGCTCCGTGCGTCGCGCGGCGCGACGCGCAGGCGGGCCTGGAGGCGGGCGATGGCATCGGCGCGCGTCCCGGCACCGGCGTCGGCACGTGGCGGCGCGAGCAGCCCGGCCGTCGACGCCGATCGCGACGACGTCGACCGCCTGGCGAACGTGCCGACGAGGGCAACGACGATCAGCAGCGCGCCAGCGATCGCGAGCACGCGGGGTACGCGGCGGGCGGGGAGGGGACTTGGCGCGGCCACGGTGGTCATGTCATCACGACTTCAGGTGGGCGAACACGACGAGGTTGTCGCGGTAGTGGCCGTGGTACGGCCCGGCGCAGGTGATGAGGCGCAGCGTCGGTGCCACGGTGGGCCCGTACACGGCTGCGGTGGGGAAGGCGGTCTTGCGGAACTGGGCCACGCGGTCGACGAGGAAACGCGCGATGGCAGCGTCGGCGCGTCCGACGACGATCTCGTCGCCGGGACGGAGCTTCGAGAGCCGGTAGAAGACGGCGGGGCCGGTGTGCGAGTCGATGTGGCCGAGCAGCACGCTCGGGCCCGGTGCGCCCGGCACGTGCGACCCCTCGTACCAGCCGACGCGGTCGTAGCTGGTCGGGACGGCGACGTGGCCGCTGGGGAACAGGCCGAGCGGCTCGACGGTGGCCGAGACGCCGATCGAGGGGATCTCGACGTGCACCGGCGCCCCGGAGACCACAGGTGCGCCGAGGACGGCATCCCGCCCGGGTGCGACGGCCGTGGTCTTGTGGGAGCCGTGCCCGAGGTGGTCGGCAGCGGCGGCCGTCGCCGCCACCACGACGAGCACGAGCCCGCCGGACAGCAGGACACGCCCGGCCCGCGGTGTGCGAGCCGGGCGCGTCCCGACGAGAGATGCCGCGTCAGGCATCGCTCCTGTTCACGCGGACCGAAGCGGTCCGGCGACGGGTGACGACGCCCGCTGCGAGCAGCGCCACACCGCCGAGCCCTGCGGCCCACGGGAGCACCGGGGTGCCCGATCCGTGAGCAGTGCCGCCAGCACCGGTGCCGGCGCCGCCCTTGGGTGTGCCCGTTGTGGTCGCGGGTGCGGCCGCGGCCCGGCTCGTCGAGCCGGAGTGCGGCAGGGCGACGTACGGGAACGCGGTGCCGAACGGCACGTCGTTGGCGTCGACGCCGTCACCGAGCGTGGCGGCCGTGCCCTTGGCGCCTGTAAGGACACCCTCGACCACCCGCAGGTCGATGTCGATGATGTCGTCGGCGAGACGCCGGCCGTTCGGGTAACCGGCCTTGTCGCCGTCGATGACACCGAGCCGCTTGGGGTTGGTGGCCGGCGCGATCGCCATGTTCAGCCGCAGCTGCTCGCTCGGCTTCACTCCGGTCGGTTGGTTCAGTCCCTTGACGCCCGTCAGGAACACTAAGACGAGGTCGTTGCGGGGCGTCGCCGGGGCCGGGATCTTGTAGACGGTCTGGATCACCTTCGGCAGCTCGGGGTCGACCACCTTCGGCAGGTAGGCGGCGTCACCGGACGGCTGGGACCCGTTGAAGAAGTCCTTGAAGCCGATGGGAACGACGACCTCGTTGACGAGCGGGCTGCCCAGGCGGGCCACCTGCACGTCGGCGCCGGACAGCTTCTTGGTGCCGTCCGCCGACTGCACCGTCATGCTCGGCCGCTCGGCAGTCGTCCACACGCCGATGATCGAGTTGGCGGTCGCGTCGCCACCCGCGGCCAGGTCGGTCTTCGGGACCTGGAGGGCGAGGACGTTGACGTTGAAGCCGTCGAGCGTGTCGGCGCCCGCCTCCTTCAGGTTGGCGCCGTAGAGGAGGTCGAACACGCGCAGGTCGAGGAAGAACGGGTCGTCGGCCTGGCCGGTGAACGACTTGCCCTTGCCGCCGTTGAACGGGGCGATCGCCTGGTCGCGCAGCTTGCCGTAGTCGGGCATCGAGGCAGCGCCGACGTCGGAGGGAGCCGACGGGACGTTGCTCAGGAGGGTCTGCGACTGGCCTCCTGCGATGCGCTCGAGGTTGTAGGTCTGGGTGAAGTTCAGCGTCGGGTCGCTCAGGCTGTTGACCGGCCCGGTGTTGTAGAGGAACGTGTCCTTGCTCTTGTAGTGCGTGGTGAACGTCCACCGGTAGGTGATGTCCGGCTTGGTGTCACCGTTGTTGTCGATGTTGACGTCGTACTTCGTGTTCTCTGCCCACGGATAGAAGTTCGGGCCGCCCGCGGGCGACTCGAACGGGATCCAGTTGCTGATGAGCGTCACCGTGTCCGGCGCGTCCGGGCTCACGAAGGCATAGAGGTCGGTCGCGTCGATCTGCGGGTCGGCCGCGGCAAGTGGCGCTTCGCGGTGGCTCGAGGCCGATGCCGGCACGACGCTCATCACCGTGAGCCCCGCCGCCAGCGCGGCAAACAGGAGCAGTCTGCACGTTCTTGTCATACACACCCCCTGGACGGCGTCTCGGTGTGACGCCCGTCGGTATTCGGGGCTGCCGGCCGTCGGGATGACGGGAGTGGGGATTTCCTCGCGACGGCATCCACCGCCCTTGCCGGTCCCGTAGAAGGAGGGTGCGCAGGGGTCGGCACGCGCGAATCGGCGTGGTGGGGGCCGTTCTGGCCCTCGGCGTGATCGTCGCAGCCGCCGCGCCCGCGGCCGCACACCCGCTCGGCAATTTCACCGTGAACCGCTACGCGCGCGTCGAGCTCTCGGCCGGCGTCGTGCGCGTGTACTACGTGCTCGACGAGGCCGAGATCCCGGCGTTCCAGGAACGGGCCGCGGTCGCGTCGAGCCCGCGCCTCTTCGCAGAGCGACGCGCCCGCGCCATCGCGTCAGGGTTGTCGCTCTCGGTCGACCACGTGCGGCTTCCGCTGACCGTCGATGCCAGCGACCTCTCGCAACCCATGGGCCAAGGGGGACTGCACACGCTGCGGCTGACGATTCGCTACCGGGCCGTCCTGCCCGTGGGGCCGGCCGACCGTCCGCATGCCGTTGCCTTCGCCGACGCCAACGAGCCCGACCGGGTCGGCTGGCGGGAGATCGTGGTCACTGCACGCGGCGACGCGCGTCTCCTGGGATCGAACGCGCCGGCGCGCGACCGGAGCGACGAGCTGCGGAAGTACCCGGCCGACCTCATCCGGTCACCGCTCGACCTCCGGCAGGCCTCCGCCGACTTCACCCCGGGCACCGAGGTCGTCGCGCCGCTGCCGCTCACGCATTCCACGGTCGCGGTGACTCGCGCCGGCGGCCGGTTCGCCCAGCTCATCACTCGGGCCGACGTGACGCCGTGGGTACTGGCGGGGATGCTCGGCATCGCGTTTCTCGTCGGTGCCGCCCACGCGCTCGCGCCGGGCCATGGCAAGACGGTGATGGCCGCCTATCTCGTCGGCACCCGCGGCCGGCCGCGCGACGCGCTGCTGCTGGGCACGATCGTCTCGCTCATGCACACCGGGAGCGTGCTCGTGCTGGGGCTCGTGCTGTTCCACGTCAGCCGCTCGACGTCGCTCGAGCGGTTGTACCCGGTGATGACGCTGGCCGGAGGTGTCGTCGTCGTCGGGGTGGGCGCGTGGCTGCTGCGGTCACGGCTGCGAGCGCTGCACGCCGCTCGATCGGCGCACCACCACCATCATCACGACGGGCATGAGCACTCGCACGATCACGATCACGGGCACACGCACTCGCACGAGCTGCCGGCGGGTGTGTCGCCGTTGTCGCGCCGGGGCCTCGTCGTGCTGGCGGGCGCCGGGGGAGTGCTGCCGTCGCCGTCAGCTGTGATCGTGCTCGTGAGCTCGTTCGCATTGCGGCGCGTCGCGCTCGGGCTGGCGCTCGTGGGCGCGTTCTCGCTCGGGCTGGCGGCAACGCTGACGGCGGTGGGCCTCGCGTTGGTCGTCGGCCGCGACGTGATCGAGCGGCGCGGCGAGCGGTGGCTTCTCCGCCTGCCAGCGGTAGGCGCCAGCGCCCTCGTGCTCGTCGGCTCGACCCTCGCCGTGCAGGGGTTCCGCGGTCTCTACTGACGGGAATCGCGCCCGCCGGAGATTGTCGGTGGTGGGTGCTAGGATCGAACATATGTTCCCATCAGAGATTCCCTCAATGAGCACGGACGCCCTGGGCAGCGAGATCTGCTCGCTGGGCGCCCACATCGCCGCTGCCACCTGCCGCTGGCTCCTGCTGATCGGCGAGTTCGATAGGCGCTCCGGCGCGGGCGATTGGGAGTGCCGCTCGACGGCACATTGGCTCAACTGGCGCTGCGGGGTGTCGATGAACACCGCGCGCGAATACGTGCGGGTGGGCGTCGCGCTGGGCGAGCTGCCCACGGTGGCGGCGGCCTTCGGCCGGGGCGAGCTCTCCTACTCCAAGGTTCGGGCCATCACCCGCATCGCCAGGCACGACAACGAGGCCGACCTGGTCGAGTTGGGCCGGGCCGGCACCGCCTCCCACCTCGACAAGGTGGTGCGCGCCTACCGACGATCGGTCGCGCTCAACGACGAGTCGGCCGAGGCCCGCCACGAGGGCCGCTATGCCCGCTGGTTCCACGACGACGACGGGAGCCTCGTGATGCAGGTGCGCCTCGCCCCCGAGGACGGGGCGATAGTGCGATCCGCGCTGGCCGCCGCCGCCGAAAACACCCCCGCGGGGGGATCCGAGGTGGAACAGCGCCGGGCCGACGCCCTGGTGGCGATGGCCAAGACGGTGCTCGCGGCCGAGGGCGACCGCGTTCCGGCCCGTCCCGAGGTCATGGTGCACGTGGATGCGGGGGTGCTCGCCCACGACGACCCCGCGGGCCGCTGCGAGCTCGAGGACGGGTGCGTGCTCGCCCCGGAGACCGCCCGGCGC
>VAXF01000166.1 GCA_005888395.1 Actinomycetota bacterium
GGCCTCGTTCGCGGGCGACCATCAGGTCGGCGCCGTCGTCGATCGACGAGGCGGGCGCGAGATCGCCGGCGAGCTCGCCCATGGCCTCGGCCAGCCGTCCGCGAGCGCTGGCGAGGGCCATCTCGTTGGTCTGGGCGAGGTGCAGGACGACGTCGGCGACGGTCCAGCCCTCGCAGCGCGACGGACGCTGCCAGCCGGGCTCGTCGAGGTCCACCAGCAGCGTCGAGAGCTCGGCCTGCTGGTCGGCGAGTGCGGCCACGATCGTGTCCAATGGCGTCCAAGCCGGCCTCGGCGCGTCTAGGTGAGGTACCGGTCGATCACGCGGTGCATGTGGAGGATGTTGCTCTCCTGCCGGGAGTTGAGGCGAAGGTCGCGGCAGCCGCGTGACTTCATGCCCACCTGCACCTCGCGCATGTTGGCGTAGTCCTGGTTGGTGATCGGCCCCCAGTCCTTCTCGGTCCAGTCGGCGTAGAACTTGCGCTCGGGCATGCGCCATCCGTCACCTGGCCGTGGCCACTCGAGCACCCAGGTGTCCTTGATCGCGCTGTCGGGGTCGAGCCCGTTGGGGCGGACGCGGAACAGGATGGCGCTGCCGGGGTAGATCGGCCCGACCATGTTCGGGAACCAGTAGACGTCGTCGGCGCTCGTCATCTGCTCCTTGGCCAGACCCGAGACGTCGAAGCCGCGCGACTGGAGCAGCTCCATGCGCCGCTCCTGATAGCGCTCGAGCAGGTTGGTGCCGGGTGGCAGCGACGCCGACCGCAGCTCCTCGACCAGCTCGCGCTCCTCCTTCAGGAACGCGCCGCCCAGGCCCGCGACGAGCCCCGCGAGGATCTCCCACTCGTCGAACTCGCCCTCGGCCAGCCCGAGGCGCGGGCTCGGCCGCAGCTGCCGGCGCGCGTTCGGGAGGCGGCCGTAGTGCGAGTGGACCCCGAACTGCTCGTACTCGATCGCGACGTCGTCGGTCCACGGCAGGATCTGCGGGTGCGTCCCCTGCACGTGGTAGCTCTCGTTGAAGGCGTCGACGACCACCTTCCAGTTGGCTGGGAGAACGGTGCTGCGGTACGACCGGAACCGCATCTGGTCGACGTGGTAGGGCGCCAGCAGCGACGGCAGCGGATCAAGGAAGTCGAGGAGCGGCTCGGCGTCGTCGTCCATGTTGACGAACACGAAGCCGCCCCAACACTCGGCGCGCACCTCACCGAGCCGGAGGTCGGAGGGAACGGCGGGGAACTCGTGGGCGTCGGGGATGGTGGTGACGCGGCCCTCGAGGTCGTAACACCAGCCGTGGTAGCGGCAGCGGATCGTGCCGCCGGCGAACGATCCGCAGCCCTCGCCCAGGCGCGTGCCGCGGTGCAGGCAGGTGTTGAAGTAGGCCTTGATGATGTCTGGCGCCGCCCGCACCACGAGGATCGACTGGTCGCCGATCACATAGTCGACGTAGTCGCCGACATCGGCCAGCTCCTCTTCCCGGCAGGCCACCTGCCAGACGCGGGGCCACAGCCGCTCCATCTCGAGGTCGAGGAAGGCGCGTGAGACGTAGCGCTCCTTCGGGACCGTGCCGTCGTCCCCCACGAGCATCCTGGCCGACTCGGTGATAATCGCAATCTAGCGATGGACTTCAACCTGGCCGACCTGTTCGAGCTCGTGGCCGACACCGTCCCCGACCGTGAGGCGGTGGTGTGCGGCGACCGGCGCCTCACCTTCCGCGAGCTCGACGAGCGCACCACCCGGCTCGCCCACGGGCTGCAGGGCCTCGGCGTCGCGCCCGGCGACCACGTGGGCCTCTACCTCTACAGCACGGCCGAGCACCTCGAGGCCATCCTCGCCTGCTACAAGCTGCGCGCGGTCCCGGTCAACGTGAACTACCGCTACGTCGACGACGAGCTCGCCTACCTCTTCGAGGACGCCGACCTCGTGGGCGTGTTCCACCACGGCGACCTCCGGCCTCCTGCGGCCGCGCTTCGGTTCCTCGTCGACGTCGACAACGGCGACCACGAGGCGCTCGTGCGATCGGGCTCGGCCGAACGCGATCTCGGCCAGCGCTCCGGCGACGACCACTACGTGCTCTACACGGGCGGCACCACCGGCATGCCCAAAGGCGTGGTGTGGCGCCACGAGGACATCTTCTTCGTGGCCATGGGCGGCGGGAACCCGGGCGGGCCACCGATCGAGCGGCCCGAGGACATCGCGCGAACAGTGCGCGAGAGCCGGGCGCAGCGGGCGCGGCCGTTCCTCGCGCCGGGCGACCCCGGGCCCGACGAGTACGTCGCCCTCTCGCTCGGCCCGCTGATGCACGCCAGCGGGCAGTGGCTCGGCATCAGCACGATCCTGGGCGGCGGCAAGATCGTGCTCTATCCCGACCGCCGGATGGACATGGCGCGCGTGCTGCGGCTCGTGGAGCGCGAGCGGGTGACGATGCTCAGCCTCGTCGGCGACGCGAGCGCGCGGCCCCTGCTCGACGAGCTCGAGGCGCGTCGCGGCGCGTACGACACGTCGTCGCTGCTGCTGCTCGGCTCGGGCGGTTCGATCCTGTCGGGCGACGTGAAGGACCGGTTGCTCGCGGCCATGCCGACGGTGCTGGCCATCAGCGAGGCCATCGGCTCCTCGGAGGCGCCGGTGCAGGCGGTGGCGGTCGCCCGCAAGCAGGGGACGCCGTCGCAGTCGCTGCGCTTCATGGGACGCGACCTCACGGTCGTGTTCGACGACGACCTGCGTCCGATCGAGCCCGGCTCCGGCCGGGTTGGCCGGCTCGCCACCACCGGCCGGATGCCGCTCGGCTACTACAAGGACCCCGAGCGCACGGCCCGCACGTTCGTCGAGGTCGACGGCGTGCGCTGGTCGCTTCCGGGCGACATGGCGACCGTCGACGCCGACGGCACCATCCGGCTCCTCGGGCGGGGATCGCTGTGCATCAACACCGGCGGCGAGAAGGTGTACCCGGAGGAGGTCGAGGCGGTGCTCAAGGGCCACCCGCTCGTGCAGGACGCGGTGGTCGTCGGCCTGCCCGACGAGCGGTGGGGCCAGCGCGTCGTGGCCGTGGTGTCACCGCGCGACGCGGGCGACCCCCCGACGTTGGAGTCGCTGCAGGCGCACTGCCGCACCCATCTCGCCGGCTACAAGGTGCCGCGGGCGCTGCATGTCGTCGAGCACGTCGAGCGCTCGCCCGCTGGCAAGGCCGACTACGCGTGGGCGTCAGGAGTCGCCGGCAGCGCCTGAGATGGCCGTCCGCCGCAGGTTCCGGCGGGCGAACAGGGCCTGGGCGGCCATGGCGATGACGACCCCGATCACGACGGGATGGATCCTCACGGCGACGCCGAGCGCAAGGACGATCCCGAGCACGAACCACAGCCAGAACAGTCGGGACCACAGCCGCGACCGCTGGAAGCGGGCGTAGGCGGCGACGAGCGACGCGTGCTCGGCCTCGACCGGGCGCCCCATGCGCACAACGCGGCGCAGCCGGGTGCGGTCGCGCCGGTCGAGGGAGTTCCACGCGGCGATGAAGTCGGCCTGTTGCGTCACCATCGGGCGACTGTCGCACGACGAGGGTTGCGTGTCACGGGGTCGCGGCGCTTCGTAACCGGCCGTTCACGAACCGTCAACGGTGCCGAAACCCGGCCCTCCTACCGTCGCAGCGTGGGAGGAGTGTGTCCGTGAGCGTGAACGCGGTTCTTTTGGACATCCTGGTGCTCCTGCTCGCGGCCAAGGTGGCGGCCGAGGTCGCCGAACGGGTCAAGGTGCCGGCCGTCGTCGGCGAGATCGTGGCCGGGATCCTCATCGGGCCTTCCGTGTTGGGTCTCGTCAAGGGAAACGACGTCGTACGCGTGCTGGGCGAGCTCGGCGTGATCCTGCTGCTCCTCCAGGTCGGGCTCGAGATGGACCTCGCCGAGCTCGGCGCAGTGGGCCGGGCGTCGCTGGCCGTGGCGACTATCGGCGTGGTCACGTTGCTCACGGCCGGGACGGGCGTCGCGTGGCTGTTCGCCGACAATGGCAAGGAGGCGCTGTTCATCGGCGCCGCGCTCACGGCCACGAGCGTCGGCATAACGGCGCGCGTGTTCGGCGACCTGCGTGCGCTGGCCATGATCGAGGCCCGCACCGTGATCGGAGCTGCGGTCGCCGACGACGTGATGGGCCTGGTCGTGCTCACGGTGGTCGTACGGCTCGTCTCCCAGGGCTCGGTGTCGGTGGTCTCGGTGCTGTCGATCGTGTCGGTGGCGGTCGCCTTTCTCGCGGTGACGTCCGTGGTCGGCGTGCGTTTCGCCCCCGGCCTGTTCGCTGCGGTCGCCCGCTACAGCCGGTCGAGCGGAACGCTCGTCGCCCTTGCCCTCGCGTTCACGTTGGGCGTGTCCGAGCTGGCCAGCGCGGCCAAGCTCGCACCGATCATCGGTGCCTTCGTCGCCGGCCTCTCTCTCACCCGCAGCCCGGCGGCGGAGCGCATTCGGCGGGAGCTGACACCGGTCGGCCACCTCTTCATCCCTGTGTTCTTCCTGCAGATCGGGATCGACGCACAGGTGGGCCAGTTCGCCAAACCGGCGGTGCTGGGGCTCGCCGGCGCAATGCTCGTCGTCGCGGTGGCCGGGAAGCTCGCCGCCTCGGCCGGCATGAGGGGCGCGCCGGGCGACCGGCTGCTCGTGGGCATGGGCATGATTCCCCGAGGCGAGGTGAGCCTGATCTTCGCCACCATCGGGCTGCGCCAGCATGTTTTTGGTCAGGTCGTCTACGCCGCCCTGCTGCTCGTGGTGCTCGCGACCACTCTGCTCACCCCGCCCGTCCTGCGCTGGCGGCTGCTGCGGCTGCGGGCGGCGCGGGTGGCCGCCTCACCGGTCGTGCCGATGCCCGCCGGCGGGTGGCTCGGGCTCGTGCCGGCGCCGGGAGGGGCAACGGTCGAGCTCGCCGCCGAGCCGCCGCTCGGCGAGGCCCTGGGCGTCGCGCTGCACGCCGCACTGCTCTGCGGCGAACACCGCCCCGGCGCGGGGCTCCTCGACTGGGTGGCCGCCCTGCCCGAGGGGCCGCTCACGTGGGACCGCGCCGCGCGCGCCCGCTTCTTCGAGCTTCTCGACGGGGGCGGCCCACGCTCGTGGCGCTTCCTGACCACCACCGGGGTCCTCGATCGCGCCTTGCCGGAACTCGCTCATGCGCTGGCTCGCCGGCAG
>VAXF01000142.1 GCA_005888395.1 Actinomycetota bacterium
GGCTCGAACGACCGCTCCTCCAGGTACAGCGCCTCGATCGCCGCGTCGGACATGCGCGTGACCCCCAGTGCAGATTTCGCTCGTGCCGGCGGCCTGCCGGCGTGCGGCGGCGAGCCTACCCAGCGGCCATTGGACGCTCCCTCCCGCCGGTCGCTCTCACGACATTGTCGGACCCCCTCGCTACTCTTCCGGTCCGGCTTCCCCCTGCCGTGTTCGCCCCCGTTGCAGGAGGTTGCCGTGCCCCGCTTTCTTCGTCGTTCTGCCGTCGCGGCCGCGCTCACGCCGGCCGTCCTTGTCGTCGCCAATGTCACCGTTGCCGGGAACACCCCCGCCGCCCACGCCGCCACCGCGCCGCGTCGCTACGTCGTGCAGCTGAAGGACTCCGTCACCGACCCCGACGCGGTCGCCGCCGACCACGCCGGCCGTTACGGCGCACGCGTCGCCTACGTCTACCGGCGGGCGCTGAAGGGCTACGCCGCCGTCATCCCGTCCTCGCGGGTGAAGGCCGTGCGGGCCGACGCCCGCGTGGCCAAGGTCGAGCCCGACGGCCGCGTCCGGCTCGGGCCCGACCGGCCGGTGCACGCCGACCGCGTCGAGCGTGAGGCCACCTGGGGCCTCGACCGCCTCGACCAGGCGTCGCTGCCGCTCGACGGCCACTACCACTACACGGCCACCGGCGACGGTGTGACCGCCTACGTCATCGACACCGGGATCCGGCTGAGTCACCACGAGTTCGGCGGTCGCGCCGTCAGCGGGTTCGACGCCGTCGACGGTGGAGAGGCCGGCGACTGCAACGGCCACGGCACCCACGTGGCGGGCACCATCGGCGGCTCGACCTACGGGGTGGCCAAGCGCGTGCGCCTGGTCGCCGTTCGCGTCCTCGACTGCAGTGGCCAGGGGTCGACGGCCGCGGTCATCGCCGGCATCGAATGGGTCGCTACCAACCACCGGCCGGGCGAGCCGGCCGTCGCCAACTTGAGTCTGGGTGGCACGACGAGCACCGCGCTCGACGCTGCGGTCCGGAAGGCGATCGCCGACGGCGTGAGCTTCGCGGTCGCCGCCGGCAACGGCGACACCCGCGGCAACGGCGTCGACGCCTGCCACTCCTCCCCGGCGCGGGTGGCCGACGCGATGACGGTGGGCGCCACCGACAACGACGACCACCGGGCGTCGTTCTCCAACGTCGGCCGCTGCGTCGACTGGTTCGCGCCCGGCGTCGACATCACCTCGGCCTGGAACACCGGCGATGCCGCCACGAAGGTGCTGAGCGGCACGTCGATGGCGACGCCGCACACCACCGGCGTGGCCGCCCTCTACCTCGAGACGCACGCGGCGGCCACGCCGGTCGAGGTGCGTGACGCGCTCCACGCCATGGCGGTGCAGGGCGTCGTGCAGAACGCCAGGAGCACCAACGCCGACCTCCTCCACACGGAGATGTAGTCGACCAGGGAGGGCTAGTTTCCCGGTCATGACGATCACCGACGTGGCCGGGGCCCAGGCCCTCGGCATCGACCCCGAGAAGCTCGACATCCTGCTGACCCGCTGCCGCAAGGACGTCGACGACGGCCTGCTGCCGTCGTGCCAGGTGGCGCTGGCGCGCGACGGACGGCTGGCGGCGTTCGAGACCTTCGGCACATCGACGAACGACACGCGCTACGTCATCTTCTCGGCGACCAAGGCCGTGGTCGCGAGCGCGGTCTGGTTGCTCATCGCCGACGGGTCGCTCGACATCTCCAAGCGGGTGGTCGACTACATCCCCGAGTTCGGCACCAACGGCAAGGACGTCGTCACGGTCGAGCAGGTCCTGCTGCACACGTCCGGCTTCCCCCACGCGCCGCTGGGCCCGCCCCAGTGGTCCGACCGCGCGCAGCGGCTCGAGCGCTTCTCGCAGTGGCGGCTCAACTGGGAGCCGGGCACCCGCCACGAGTACCACCCCACGTCGGCGCACTGGGTGCTGGCCGAGCTCATCGAGCGCCTCACCGACACCGACTACCGGCGGTTCGTGCGCGGCCACGTGGTCGACCCTCTCGGGCTCGGTATCTCCCTCGGGATCCGCGAGGACGAGCGCGACTCGGTCGCGCCCCTGTCGCCGGTCGGTGAGCCCACCGACCCCGACGAGCTCGAGCGGCTGCTCGGCATACGGGAGCTGCCCATCACCGAGGTCACCGAGGAGGCGCTGCTGATGTTCAACGAACCGAGCGCGCTCACCGTCGGCGTGCCCGGTGGCGGCGCCGTCAGCACCGCGGCCGATCTTGCGCTCTTCTACCAGGGCCTCCTGCACAACCGCGACAAGATCTGGGACCCCGACCTCCTCGCCGACGCCACCGGACGCGTGCGCAACCGGTTCCCCGACCCCCTCACCGGCGTTCCCGCCAACCGCGGGCTCGGCGTGGTCATCGCCGGTGACGACGGGCGCTCGGCCGGCCGGGGCCTCGGCCACACCGTCTCGCCGCGCGCCTTCGGCCACAACGGCGCCGGCGGCCAGGTCGCCTGGGCCGACCCCGACACCGGGCTCTCGTTCGTCTATCTCACCAACGGCCTCGACCGGAACCAGCTGCGCGAGTGGCGCCGTTCCTCGGGTGTCGCCAGCAAGGCCGCCGTCTGCGCCGCGTGACGCGATGACCGACGGCGTCGCGTTCAACCACGTGGGCCAGTGCGTTACCGACCTCGCGCGCGCCCGCCGCTTCTACGAGGAGCTGCTCGGCTTCACGTTCGAGCGCGAGATCAAGCCGCCCGACGAGCCCTCCGACCGCCTGCTGCGACTCGAACCGCCCGTCGGGATGACCGCCACCTACCTCCGGCGCGACGGGCTGGTGCTCGAGCTGTTGCACTTCGACCGCGCCGGCAACCCGCCGTACCGCGAGCGGGTGATGAACGAGCCGGGGCTCACCCACCTGTCCGTGTCCGTCGACGACGTCGACGGTGTGCTGGCCCGGGTGCCCGACTACGGGGGCGAGGTGCTCGCCGACACCAACATCGGGTTCGGCGTTTTCGTCCGCGATCCCGACGGCCAGCTGGTGGAGGTGCTGCCGATGGCCTACCGCCGCGCGCTCGACGAAACCTCCGCGTAGCGCCCTTTGCGCCGCGATTCGCCGGTCGCGGCACATTTTGCTCAGCAGGCGAGCCCGGTGTGCGCGGCGAAGTTCTCGGCATGCCGATCACGCGTCGCCACCTCCTCGTTGGCTCGCTCGCGCTCGCCCTCGCTGCTCCGGTTGCGGCGCGTGGCGCCGGGTTCGACCTGACGCATCGAGTCGACCCCACGACACTCGCCCAGCACGACACCGAGCCCGTGGTGCTCACCGGGGCGTCGTTCCCGGCCTGGGCCGCGCCCGCGGAGGTGACGGCGGAGGCACCCGGCACCGGCGGCGCCTTCTGCCAGGGCGGACAAGCGTCCGCGTGCACCCACAACCAGTACGAGACCCCGACCGTCGACTCGTCGACGGTGACGAACCAGATCGTGCACGGCGTCGCGGTGGGCAGGCTCCTCGGTTACAAGTGGCAGCTGAAGGGCAACGGTGACGGCCACTTCGTGCAGATCCCGTTCCAGGTCGACGAGGTCGCGACGCGCTACCTGTCCAACAACAACTCCGGCTTCGCGTTCTACAGCGAGACCGATCAGCACCAGACCTACGTGTTCGACCAGGAGCGCTTCCGGTGGACGCGGCCTGATCCGAACAACCCCTGCCACGCCCTTCCGGACGGGCCTCCCACCACGCCCGACAACGTGCCGGGACTCGACACCAACGACGAGCTCTCGTTCATGGCGAGCGACGGCTTATCCGCCGCGCCGAGCGGAGCCGGGCTGCCCAACAACGTGGTCGGCTCCTACACCGTCGCGCTCACCGACCCGCAGACGGGGGATCAGTCGTACGTCTACGTCATGCTCGCCGCCGCCAAGAACGGTCCCAAGCCGGCCTTCGACGCGAGCAATGGGTACGTCCACTACGTCCCGGACGCCGACAGCGACACCTTCCTCTACTCCCAATCCTCGTACCGCAGCTACGGCGCCACGTACGAGGGCGCCTACCTCGACCCCGCCACCGGCACCTGCGTCATCGACCCGGCAAAGGCGAAACAGCACCGCCCGAAGGACACCGCCTGGGTGAAGACGCCGCGCTACGAGTTCCGCTACGACGGGCGCTGGCTGATGACCGAGATCCGCGTGGCGAGCCCCGCGCAAGAGCAGGCCAACTTGACCACCGGCACCGTGAGCAGCTGGACGTACGGTCCCGACCTCATCGACCAGTGGAAGGCTCGAGCCTTCCAGCAACGGCCCGGTGGCCAGACACCCTGCTGCGGCTACGAGGAAGAGGTCAACAACTGGGGCGGCTCGTCGATGCTCATGGGCTGGCGCGCCGGCCCGGTGCGGGTCATCCGCGCCACGTGGGGCGCCGACTCGTCGACGAACAACATCCGCACCGAGGTCTTCTACCGCGACGAGCTCCACCAGCTCGACAACCTGCGCGTGCACGTGATCCCACCGTTCGACGGCATCTACTCGCAGTGGGACTACAACGCCGGGAAGATGACCGAGTACTACAACCCCTACCAGCCGCAGGGCGTCAAGGTCGATGGGCAGAACGACGAGATCTTCGGCAACAACAAGATGCGGATCTGCGGCGACGGCGTCGGCAACCAAACGAGCGATCCCACGCCGGTCGTCGGCCCCCTCACCGCCAGCGTCGGTGCCACGGGCGACTGCAGCGGGCCCACCAAGGGCGTCAACAACGACATCGACACCTACGACCCCACGCTCTCGGGACCCGACGGGACGCTCAACTGGGAGGAGACGGCCGGTCCGTACGGCATCTTTGTCGACCGCACGACGGTCAAGCAGGTCACGGGCGGCACCGCGTACTCGCTCGTGACCACTCCCTATTACCGCGACGACTCGTGCTTCGACGACGGCACCGGGTCCGATCCCGGGCTGCACCTCAACCCCAAGAACACCGACCCGAGCGTCGACAGCCAGAACCAGCCGCGCGCGTGCTGGGCGCCCTCCGACGGTGACCCGGCTGCCTACCCGCCGGACCACTTCTACCAGGGCGACATCGGCACC
>VAXF01000143.1:0-5319 GCA_005888395.1 Actinomycetota bacterium
CTCGGAGCGGGCACGCGGCATGGTCGTCTCGGGAGGCGGCGCGGGACGGTGAAGCAGGGCGAGCGCGCCCACCCCCAGCGCGACCGCGGCGACCGCGACGACCATCACGCCCGGCGAGCGCCGGGCCAGCTCGGCGAGGTCGTCGGCGCGGTCGCGCCACGAGCGCGGCGGGTCGGGACGAAGGAGCTCGGCCACTGCCTTCCTCGGGACGCTGGCGTCGACCGGGGGAAGGCGACGCAACGCTAGAGGCGAGCGGGTGTCCTGTCCAGAGGCATCGTCCGCGCCCGCCATTCGGCTTCGACCTCGAGCGGGATGCGGCGGTAGGCGGCCCAGTGCCGCAGGCGCCAGTGCAGGTACGCGCCGACGTACCGCCGCAGGAAGCCAGGCACGCCGAGCCGGCGCCACTGCTCGACGTGGACCAGCTCGTGGCGCATCAGGTGCTCGTCCCCGGCGGCCTCCTCCCGCACGAGGACCAGGCGACCGAGGGTGGTAGCGCTGGCGCCGGGCGCGACCGGCCCGCCCACCCAGCGCCACCAGCCGTCGTGCCGTTCCAGGCCCATCGCGTGGCAGACTGCCGCGCCGTGCCGACTCCGATCGACGGCCTGCTCGACGAGTTCGTCGACGAGCAGCTCGACGACTCCCCGACCTTCGCCAGCACCCTCGGCGCCGAGGGTTACGACGACCGCCTCGACGACCTCTCCGCCGGCGCGTTCGAGGCGCGCGCGGCGCGGGACGAGCTGTGGATCCAGCGCTTTGGCGACGTCCCCGACGACGACCTCGCCCTCGACGAGCGCATCGACCGCGACCTGGTGCTGTCGACGCTCCGGGGCCGGGCGATCATGCGCGACTGGGAGGGGTGGCGGCGGAGCGCCGACACCTACCTCAGCCCTGGGCTCTACGGCGTGTTCACCCTCTTCCTGCAGCGCCTGCGGCCGGAGCCCGAGTTGGCGGCGTCGGCCGCGGCGCGGCTGCGCGGCATCCCCGAGCTGCTCGACCATGGCCGCGTCAACCTGAAGCCGGAGTTGGCCAACCCCGTCCTCGTGCGCCGGGCGCTGGGCCAGTGCCAGGCCGCGATCCGGTATGCACGTGACCTCGTGCCCGCCGAGCTCGAGGACGCGGGCGATCGCGCCCTCGTGGCCGAGGCCGGTGAGGTGGCTGCGGCGGCCTACGAGTCATTTGCCGTCTTCCTCGACGAGCTCGCCGCGGCGGCCACGGGTGACTACGCGGTTGGCGAAGTCCGGTACAGCGCCCTGCTCCGCGAGCGCGAGCTACTGGGGCTCGACGCCGCCGCCCTTCGCGAGCGGGGGCAAGCGGCGTGGGAGGAGCTCGCCGTTCGCATGGACGAGGTGGCGGCGCGCATCGACGGCGACAGCGGCGGCTGGCGCGACGCCGTGGAGCGACTCAACGACGACCATCCCTCGTCGCCCGAGGCGATGCGCGCCGCGTACGAGGATTGGACGGAGCGGGCGAGGTCCTACCTGCGCGAGCACGAGCTGGTGACCCTGCCCGAGGGCGAGCAGTGCCTCGTCGAACCGTCGCCCCCGTTCCAGCGGCCGGTGCTCGCGGTCGCCTCGTACAACCGGCCGCCGGCGTTCCGCGACTCGCGCGTCGGCCACTTCTTCGTGCCGTTCCCACCGGACGGCACGCCGGCCGAGGAGGTCCGCAAGCGCCTGCAGACCAACAACCACTCGGTGATCCCGTCGATCTCGGTCCACGAGGCGTACCCCGGGCACCACTGGCACCTCTCGTGGGCGAAGTCGGGCACGCGACGCGTGCGTCACATCATCGGCACCTCGTTCTTCATCGAGGGCTGGGCGCTCTACGCCGAGCTGATGATGAGCGAGCAGGGCTTCTTCGCCGACGACCGGCAGGTGCTCGGATGGCTCGACTCGCGCATCTTCCGTGCCGCCCGCATCATCGTCGACACCAGCCTCCACTCGGGCGACATGAGCTTCGAGGACGCTGTCACGTTCATGCGCGAGCGCACGAGCCTCACCGAGCCGACCGCCCGCGCCGAGGTGGGCCGCTACTGCGCGTGGCCGACGCAGGCTTCGTCGTACCTCACGGGCTCGCTCGAGATCGAGCGGATGCGCGAGCGCTACCTGAAAGAGGGCCGGGGCACGCTCCGCCACTTCCACGACGCGCTCGCCGGCTCGGGAATGTTGCCTCTCGGCCTCGCCGAGCGCGCCCTGCTCGGCTGATCTGCCGGCTGCTCTCGCCGCCGAAGGCGGCCGCCTCCAGCTGGCAGCAGGAGACTTCCAGCGCGACTGAGGAGGGCTCCGCCCGACGAGGGAGCACGTCAGAGCTCGCCGAGCAACCTCTGGTTGCGAGGTGAAGATTCAGAACAGACGGGCGGTGAGCTCCTTGCGGTAGCGCGCCGTCCGCGGGTCGTCCGGGCCGAGCAGCTCGAGGAGGTCGACGACCTGGCGGCGGGCGTCGTCGTCGTCCTTCACCCGCTCGAGCAGGGCGTCGAGCTGCGCCTCCACGTCGTCGGGCACCTCGGCCGCGCCCACCCGCGCCAAGGCGGCGATGCGCCGGGTCTCGGCACTCTCGGGTACGCGCTCGAGCAGGGCGAGCGCCTCCTCGTCGTCGCCGCGGCGAGCGAGCAGCTCGGCGAGCGCCGGCACGGCTTCGGGGTGGTCGGACTGCAGCTCCAGCGCCGCTCGCAGCGACGTCTCGTCGCCGGCGTGGGCGAGCCGGTCGGCCTCGGTCTCGGGAGGCGAGAGGCGCTCGACGAAGTCGCGCACCGCCCGCTCGGGGACGGCGCCGATGAACCCGTCGACGACCTTGCCGTCGCGCAGCGCGTAGACGGCCGGGATCGACTGCACCTGGAACGTGGCCGACGCCCTGGGGTTGGCGTCGACGTCGATCTTCACCAGCTCGACGCGTCCCTCGGTCTCCCCCACGACCTTCTCGAGGATCGGCCCGAGCGTGCGGCACGGCCCGCACCACTCGGCCCAGAGGTCGACGACGACGGGCACCTGGTTGGAGCGCTCGACGACGTCGCGTTCGAAGGTGGCGTCGGTCACTTCGAGCACGGCAGTCATCCTTCTCTCCAACAGTAGGCGGGCTCGGGTTCATCCCGAGCCGGCCGATACGGTGGGGCGCGTGCAGGCGCCCATCGAGGGTATCGACGTCGAGCGCGTAACGGGTTGGTTCGTCGACCACGTGGCGGGCGTCGAGCCGCCTCTGGTCTTCGAGCTCATCGCCGGCGGGCGCTCGAACCTCACGTTCAAGGTCACCGACGGCGCCGGCCACGCCTGGGCGCTGCGGCGGCCGCCGACCGGGCACGTGCTCCCGACCGCGCACGACATGAGCCGCGAGCACCGCATCATCGCCGCGCTCGGCCCCACCCCGGTGCCCGTGGCGCCCGCGGTCGGCTTCTGTGACGACGAGTCGGTCAACGGCGCGCCCTTCTACGTCATGGGTTACGTCGACGGCCTCGTGCTGCGCGACGCGGAGGCCGGCAAGGCCCTCGACCCCGAGCAACGACGGACCGCGGGTGAATCGCTCGTCGATGTGCTCGCCGAGATCCACGCCGTCGACCCCGACGCCGTCGGGCTGGGCGACCTCGGTCGCAAGGAGGGCTACATCGAGCGCCAGCTCCGGCGCTGGCACGGGCAGTTCGAGAAGTCGAAGAGCCGCGAGGTGCCCGTGGTCGACGAGATGTACGAGCGCCTGCTCGCCGCGGTGCCGCCGCAGGGACCGGCGACGATCGTGCACGGCGACTACCGGCTCGACAACACCATGCTCGGCGACGACGGGCGCGTCATCGCCGTGCTCGACTGGGAGATCTGCACGCTGGGCGACCCGCTCGCCGACGTGGGCCTGTTGATGGTCTATTGGACCGATCCCGGCGATGGGCTGGCCGCGTTGCTCGCCTCCTCGACACTGCTCGAGGGGTTCCCGCGGCGCGACGAGATGAAGGCTCGCTATGTCGAGCGAACGGGGCGCGATCTGTCGGCCCTCGGCTTCTACGTCGCGTTCGGCTACTGGAAGCTCGCGTGCATCCTCGAGGGCGTGTTCGCTCGCTACGCCGGCGGCGCGGGCGGCGGCGACCGCTCGGGATTCGAGGCCTTCGCCGAGCAGGTCGTAAACCTCGGCCAGATGGCACGCGCCGCTGCCGAGGGCGTCGTCCCTTGAGTGACTTGTACGAGCTCAGGACGCGGCCCGAGGAGCTCGTCGACTTCCACGAGCCGGTGCTCGTCATCGGCCTCGAAGGCTGGATCGACGCCGGCCTCGGCGCCGCCACCGCCATGGCCGCCCTGCTGGCGGCGACCGGCACCGAGGTGGTGGCCACGTTCGACGCCGACGACCTGCTCGACCACCGCTCGCGCCGGCCGGTGCTGCGCATCAGCGAGGGAGTCAACACCGGGCTCACGTGGCCCGAGATCGAGCTGCGCGCCGGGCGCGACCCGCTCGGCACCCCGGTGCTCGCTCTCACCGGTCCCGAGCCCGACCATCGGTGGCGAGCGTTCACCGACGCGGTCGCCGAGCTGGCCGCCGTGTTCGACGTGCGCCTCGCGGTGGGCCTCGGCGCGTTCCCGGCGCCGGTCCCACACACCAGACCGTGCCGGCTGGCGGCGACCGCGACGACGCCGGAGCTGGCGCGGCAGGTGGGCTACGTCGGCGGCACCCTCGAGGTCCCCGCCGGTGTCGAGGCGGCCCTCGAGGCGCGATTCGCCGCCGCAGGCCTGCCCGCGGTCGGCCTGTGGGCGCGCGTCCCCCATTACGTGTCGGCGATGCCCTACCCGGCGGCGAGCGCGATGTTGCTCGAGGGGCTGGCCGCGGTTGCCGGCATCACCGTCGAGTCGGACGCGCTGCTCGAGGCCGCCGAGGAGAGCGGGCGGCGAATCGACGAGCTGATCGCCGCCAACCCCGAGCACGTCGAGCTCGTGCGCCGGCTCGAGGAGCAGGTCGACGCGGAGACGGCGCAGATGTCGGGCTTCGGCCCGATCCCGTCCGGCGACGAGATCGCGGCCGAGCTCGAACGCTTCCTTCGCGACGAGAGATAGGAGCAGGCATGAAGGTCGACGGTGGGTTCGGGCTCGGCAGCTTCGACTTCGACGCCATCGGGCGGTCGGCGAAGGAGCTCGAGAGTGTCGGCTACGACGGCGCCTGGTCGGCGGAGACCAGCCACGACCCGTTCTTCCCGCTCCTCATCGCCGCCGAGCGCACCGAGCGCATCGAGCTGGGCACCGGCATCGTGGTGGCGTTCGCCCGCAACCCGATGACGCTCGCCAACATCGCCAACGATCTCCAGGCGTTCTCGAAGGGCCGGTTCCTGCTCGGCCTCGGCTCGCAGATCAAGCCCCACAT
>VAXF01000143.1:5355-10336 GCA_005888395.1 Actinomycetota bacterium
GCATGCGAGAGCTCGTTCTCGCCATGCGCGCCATCTGGGACTGTTGGAACAACGGGTCGAAGCTGGAGTTCCGGGGTGAGTACTACACGCACACGCTGATGACGCCGTTCTTCAACCCGGGCCCCAACCCCTACGGTCCACCGCGCGTGTTCCTTGCCGCGGTAGGCGACCGGATGACGGAGGTGGCCGGCGAGGTCGCCGACGGCCTTCTCGCCCACGCGTTCACGACCGAGCGCTACCTGCGCGAGGTCAGCCTTCCTGCGCTCGAACGGGGGCTGGCCACGGCGAATAGGAAACGCAGCGAGTTCGAGATCTCTTGCCCCTGCTTCGTCGTCACCGGTGCGACCGAGGAGGAGATGGCCAAGGCGGCCGACGGCGTACGTCAGCAGATCGCGTTCTACGGGTCGACTCCCGCGTATCGCGGCGTGCTCGAGCTGCACGGCTGGGGGGCGCTGCAGGACGAGCTGAACGCGCTGTCGAAGCAGGGCGAGTGGGTGGAGATGGGCTCCCTGATCGACGACGAGATGCTCCACACGTTCGCCGTCGTCGGCGAGCCCGAGGAGATTCCCAAGCTGCTGCTGGCGCGTTACGGAGACGTGATGGACCGTGTCAACTTCTACGCCCCCTACCGCTCCGACCCAGAGCGCTGGGCCGCCGTCCTCGACGGCCTCCGCGCCGGCTGAGCGCTAGACCGGCTGGAGCTGGGCGTTCAGGTACCGGCTCCGGCAGAGCGAGCGCTGGAGCTTGCCCGACGACGTCTTCGGCAGCGTCCCCGGGCTGACGAACACGACGTCCTCGGGCGGGAGTCCGATCGCCTGCCGCACGCGGCGCGTGACGGCCTGGCGCAGCGGACCGGCGTCGTCCGACTTCGTCTCGGCCACCACGACCAGGCCCTCGCGGCCCTTGCCCCGCTCGACGCCGAACGCGATCACGTTCCCGGCCCGCACACCGTCGACCGTCTCGGCGGCACGCTCGACGTCCTCGGGGAACACGTTGCGACCGCCGACGATGATCACGTCCTTCATCCGCCCGCACAGCACCAGCTCTCCCTCGACGACGTAGGCGAGGTCACCGGTGCGCAGCCAGTCGCCGTCGAACGCGTCCGCGGTGGCGTCAGGACGGCGGTAGTACCCGGAGGTGACCGAGGGGCCGCGGAACTGGAGCTCGCCGACTTCGCGCTCGCTCAGCAGGCTGCCGCTCCCGGCGTCGACCACCCGCATCTCGAGCCCGGGCACGGGGCGCCCGAGACGCGCCAGGCGACGCGTGGTATCGACAGAGGGATCGCCCGGAGCGGCGTAGCGCTCGATCTCGAGCACGCGCCGGTCGACCGGGTCGACCTGCATGCCGGTCATGGGCACCGGGAAGGTGCCGGCGATGGTGAGCTCGGCCATGCCGAAGGCGCAGAACACCGCACGCGCGTCGAAGCCGTGCGGAGTGGCTGCCTCACAGAACGCCTCGACCGTCGACGGATGGATGGGCTCGGCCCCGTTGAGACACACGCGCCAGCGCGAGAGGTCGAGACCGCCGGCGTGCTTGAGGGCGCGCGTGGCGAGCGCGTAGGAGAAGTTCGGTCCCGCCGACGCGGTGCCGCCGAAGGCCGACATCCACTCCATCCAGCGGCCCGGCGAGGCGAGGAAGTCCTGCGGGGGGGCGAGCACGAAGTCGGTGCCGGTGATCATCGCCAGCGTGAGCTTCATCAGGCCCATGTCGTGGTAGAGGGGGAGCCACGACACGAGCACGTCGTCGCCCGCATGCAGGCCCGCGGCCGCGGCCGCGGCGTCGAGATTGGCGAGCACGGTGTGGTGCGGGAGCATCACGCCCTTCGGGTCGGCCGTGGCGCCGCTCGTGAACTGCAGCACCGCCAGCGCCGACTCGTCGACGACCGGGCGCTCGAACGCGGCGGCGGTGCCGGCGAGGTCGGAGAACAGCACCGTCGGCGGGTCACCGGCCTCCGGCTCGAGGAACGGCGCCAGCTCCGGGTCGAGCACGACGAGGGCGGCGTCGGCGCCGGCGACCCGCCGTCGAGTCTGGTCGACGAACTCCTCGATCGAGCCGAGACGCATCGGCAGTGGCAGCACGACGAGCGTGCACCCGGCCAGCCAGGTGGCCTCGATGGTGGTGACCAGCGATCGGGTCGTAGGCCCGAGCAGGGCGACGTGGCTCCCGGGCCCGACACCCCGCGCCTGGAGTCCCGCCGCGGTCGCGGTCGCCTCTTCGTGCAACTGCGACCACGTGACGCGTTCGGCCGAGTCGTCGTGCAGGAACGTGATGGCTCCGCCGCGCGCCGTGGCGCGTTCAATTCGCCCGCTGAGCTCGCCCACCTGACCGTCGGACCCTAGCCAGGGCCGGCCGGTTACATCTCGCGGGCTACGTCACGATGTTGACGAGACGGGGCGGGCGGGCCACGACCTTGGCCGGGTGCCGGTCGCCCAGAATGGCGCGGACCTTGGGCGACGCCAGCGCCAGCTCGCCGGCGGTCGCATCGTCGATCGACGAGTTGACCTCGATGCGGTCGCGCAGCTTGCCGTCGACCTGCACGACCATCGTCACGGTGGCCTCGGCGACCAAGGCGGGGTCGGCCTGCGGCCAGGGCTGCTCGTGCACGTGGGTGCCGTGGCGGCGCTCCCACAGCTCGGCGCACACGTGCGGCGTCATCGGCGCCATCAGCAGCAACAAGGTGTCGACCGCGAAACCGAGGGTCTCGGCGCTCCCACCGCTCTCGCCCTGCACGTACTTGTAGATGCCGTTGGTGAACTCCATGAAGGCGGCGACCGCGGTGTTGTACGACCAGCGCTCGTACTCGTCGGACACACGCGCGATCAGGCGGTGGGTCGCGCGCTCGAGCTCGGCGTCGGCGTCGGTTGTCGTCCGCTCGACCGCCGACGCAGCCAACTCGCTGGCTGGGTCGGCGAGCCGCCATAGCCGGTGGAGGAACCGCGACGTGCCGACGATGCCCCCGCTGGTCCAGTCGACCTCGTCGCCGGGCGGCGCCATGAACAGGTGGTAGAGACGCAGCGCGTCGGCGCCATGGCTCTCGAAGAGGTCGGCCGGCCGCGCGATGTTGCCGCGTGACTTCGACATCCGCCGGCCTCCGAGCCGCACGACACCGTGGTTGAACAGCCGGCCGAACGGCTCGCGCACCTCCTTGGGCCCGATGCCGAGGTCGGCCAGCGCCTTAGTGAAGAAGCGCGCGTACATCAGGTGGAGGATGTCCTGCTCGATGCCGCCGATGTACTGGTCGACCGGCAGCCAGTGAGCAACGACGTCGGAGTCGAACGCGGCCTGCTCGTTGCGCGCGTCGGTGTAGCGGAAGAAGTACCACGACGACTCGACAAAACCGTCCATGGTGTCTGTCTCGCGGGTGGCCGGGCCGCCGCACCTGGGGCACTGGGTGTTCAGGAACCCGGTGTGGAACTTCAGCGGCGACTCTCCCGTCGGCCGGAACTCGACGTCGTCGGGGAGGAGCACCGGGAGCTGGTCGTCGGGCACCGGGACGATCCCGTGCTCGGGGCAGTACACGACGGGAATCGGGCAGCCCCAGAAGCGCTGGCGCGAGACGAGCCAGTCGCGTAGCCGGAAGTTCACCTTCCGCTCGCCGATGCCCTGCTCCTCGAGCCACGCCATCGCGCGCTCGACGGCGTCGTTCTTGGAGAGCCCGTCGAGCCACTCGCTGTTGATCGCCGGGCCGTCGCCCGTGTACGCCTCGCCCTCCCAGCCCTCGGGCGGCTCGACCGTGCGGATGATCTCCAGCCCGTAGGCCTTGGCGAAGTCCCAGTCGCGCTGGTCCTCGCCCGGGACGGCCATGATCGCCCCCGTGCCGTAGCCCATCAGCACGTAGTCGGCGAGGTACACGGGTACGGGCCTGCCGTTGAACGGGTTGACCGCGTACGAACCCGTGAACACGCCCCGCTTCTCGAGGGCACCCTCGGTCGACAGCCGCTCGATCTCGGTCTCGCTTCGCACGCGGGCGACGAACGCGTCGACCGCCTCCCGCTGCTCGTCCGTCACCAGCTCGGTGACGATCGGGTGCTCGGGCGCGACGACTGCGTATGTCATGCCGAAACTCGTGTCGGGCCGGGTGGTGAAGACGCGGATCACGAGCCGGTCGCCGCGGGGTTGGCCGTGCGGGTCGGCCACCGGGAGGTCGAACTCGGCGCCCTCGGACCGCCCGATCCAGTTGCGCTGGATCGTCTTCACCCGCTCGGGCCAGTCGAGCGCGTCGAGGTCCTCGAGCAGCTCCTGCGCGTAGTCGGTGGTCTTGAACAGCCACTGCTCGAGATCGCGCTTGGTGACCACGTCGCCCGAGCGCTCACAGGTTCCGTCGGGCAGGACCTGCTCGTTGGCGAGCACGGTCTGGCAGCCCGGGCACCAGTTGACGGGCGCGGTGGCGCGGTAGGCGAGTCCCGCCTCGAGCAGGCGGAGGAACAGCCACTGGTTCCACCGCATGTAGAGCGGGTCGTGGCTCTCGATCTCCCGCCGCCAGTCGAACGCCGCGCCGAGGCGCCGGACCGACGCCTTCAGCTCGGCGATGCGGGCGTCCGTGTACTCGCGGGGGTGGATGCCGGTCTTGATGGCCGCGTTCTCGGCCGGCAACCCGAACGAGTCCCACCCCATCGGCGAGAGCACCGCGTACCCGTGCATCGTGCGGTGACGAACGACGACGTCGCCCAGCGTGTAGTTGCGCACGTGGCCCATGTGGGCCTCGCCGCTCGGGTACGGGTACATCGAGAGGCAGTAGAAGGGCGGGCGCGGGTCGTCGTTGTCGACCTCGTACGTGCCCTCGTCGAGCCAGCGCCGCTGCCACGCGGCCTCGATCTCCTGCACGTTGTACGCCTCGGCCATTCGGCGGGCAATCGTAGGGGCCGCTGCTAGCGTGACGACGCGACTTTGGGGCTGTAGCTCAGTTGGTAGAGCGCTTGCGTGGCACGCAAGAAGTCGTCGGTTCGAGTCCGATCAGCTCCACCCGGCGCTTCTGGGTCGA
>VAXF01000144.1 GCA_005888395.1 Actinomycetota bacterium
GGTCCACGTCGCCTCGAGCGGCGCGGGCGCGGAGGCGACGGCCGGCGCGGAATCGACGCGGTGGAGCGTGACGGTCGCGACGGGCCCCCGGACGGGCGCGGCGGCGACGGCGACGCCGAGCAGCGGCCGCAGGGCGGGAAGGGTGAGCGCGCCGGCGGCGGTGGCGAGCGGCCGCAGACCGGACAGCGAGGCCGCGGTCGCCGCGATGCCGATCGCCAGGAGGTACCACGCGCCGGCGATGGCGAGGAGCCGGACCGCGGCCATCCCGACCTCGAGCGGCGGGCGGGTCAGCGCCCACTGCGGCCACCTCGACGGGTGCGCGAGCGACGGCGCCGCGAGCCGGCCACCGGTGGCGTGGACCAGCCCGACGGCGGCGATCGAGATCACGACCAGCGAGAGGGCTCGGCGCATTTCGGGAATGGAATAGCAGGAAACCACACAAAAGTCACGAAAGTCGCGAACCGGTCCGGGAGGGGCATCCGTCCCACCCGGCCGTGCCGAACACGCCATGCTGTGGACTTGCGCGATCTCCGAGAGGCGAGCGACGCGGCGCTGGTCGTCGCCATCGGTCGCTGGCGTCAGGAGGCGCTGGCGGAGGCGTACCGCCGGCACGCAGGCGCGGTGTTCGCGCTCTCCCGCCGGTTGCTGCGCGACGCGGCGCTGGCCGAGGAGGTCGTGCAGGAGGTCTTCCTGCGCCTGTGGCACGCGCCCGACCGATTCGATCCCGAGCGCGGGTCGCTGCGCTCGTACCTGCTCGCCCAGACCCACGGGCGGACGGTCGACCTCCTGCGCTCGGAGACGTCGCGCCGCCAGCGCGAGGAGCGTGATGCACGCGCGACGGCCGAGGCCGGCTACGACCTCGAGCACGAGGTGCTCGATCTCTCGGTCGCCGAGCATGTGCGCCACGCGGTCGCGCAGCTCACGTCGGACGAGCGCAGGGCGATAGAGCTCGCCTACTTCGGCGGGCACACCTATCGCGAGGTGGCTGCACTGCTGGACCAACCTGAGGGAACGGTCAAGAGTCGCATCAGGGCCGGCCTCCGTCGCATGCGCACGACCCTCGCGGATGTGGGGATCGCGGGGGCACCATGGCCACTCCGCTGAACCACGCTGCCATCGAGGAGCTGCTGGGCGCGTACGCGCTCGACGCCGTCGACGACGACGAGCGCGACGCCGTCGAGCGCCACTTGGCCGAGTGTCCACGGTGTCGTGCCGAGGTCACCGAGCACCGCGAGGTCGCCGCCCTGCTGGCCAACGCCGGGCTTCCCGCTCCCGATGGCCTCTGGGACCGGCTCGCTGGCGTGCTCGACGCCCCGCCGCCACAGCTCGCCCTCGCGCCGGTTACGCCCCCGCGTCGTCGCCGGCGCGCCGTCGTCGGATGGGCCGCGGCCGCCGTCGCCGCCGCCGTGGTCGCGGTGCTCGGCGTGACCGCTATCACCCAGGGTCGGCGTCTCGATCACGCGTTACAGGCGCTGCGGCAGAACGGCCTTCTCCGAGCTGCGCTGGCCGCGTCCACGAGCACCGGCGCCCGGCACGCCGAGCTGGCGTCGCCGGACGGACGGGTGTTGGCCAGTGCGGTCCTGCTACGCGACGGCACGGGCTTCCTCGTCCGCGACGACCTGACCCCCTTGCCGGCCGATCGCACGTACCAGCTCTGGGGGATCATCGGCGGCGACAAGATCTCGCTCGGCCTTCTCGGCCGCCACCCGGGCGTGGTCGCCTTCAGGGCAGCGGGCGACGTGGCCGGCTTCGCCGTCACGGCGGAGCGGGCAGGCGGCGCGGTCGCGCCCACCGGAACGCCTGTGATCGCGGGGGCGGTGCGCTCGGCCTGAGTCGCTACGCGGCAGCGCGCATCAGGTCGCGCAACGCGCGGTAGCCGATGACGGTGATGCCGGCGCGTTCGACGAGCGAGCGCATCGAGTGGTCGCGGGTGAGCAGGTCGTGATCGTCGACGCGTCCGGGCCAGTCGGGCGCGAGCGACCGGAGCTCGGACGTGTCGCTCGCGGGATGCGCATAGACCTCGGTGACACCCGGGCGCAGGTCGAACAGAAGCCGCTCGAGAACCCGGCGGCTGCCCACGCCGCGCACGTAGGCAAGGTGGTCGGGGAACACGACGCCCTCCTCTGCGGCCAGCCGGCGGAAGGGGAAGCCGACGATCCGCTCGGTGGATGCCCCGCTCAGGCGGATCGGGAGCCGGAACTCGACAGCCAGCTCGAGGTAGACGTCGAAGAACTCGGGCCGCAGCTGGAGCGTGCCCATGTGCGAGTCGAGGTGGCTCACGTCGAAGCCCCAGTAGATGGCGCGCTCGACCTGGGCTCGGCACTCGCGGCGGACCTCCTCGACGTCGGCGTGATCCCACACGTCGTCGACCGTGCGCGGGAAGCCCCCGTCGCCGTCGAGGAGCGAGGGTGCGTGGGTGATGGGGCCCCAGCGGTAGAGGTCGAACTCGGCGTTGAGCGTGAGGTGGACGCCGACGTCCTCGCCGCGGTAGCGGGCGGCGGCCTCGCGCGCCCACGGGCAGGGCACCATGAGGGTGGCGCTGCTGGCCACGCCTTCGCGGAGTGCCTCGTAGACGCCGACGTTGGCGGCGTGGCTCGAGCCGAGATCGTCGCAGTTGACGATCAGCAGCCTGGCGTCGGGCGGATGGCCCAGGCGCTCCGCGAGCGTTGTCATGCCGGAACGGTAGCGGTCAGCAGCGACTCCACAGGCCCTTGCCCTGGGCGCGGGCCTGGGCGGCGGCAGCCACGAACTCGGCCTCGTGGGCAACGTTTGGCGGGAAGGTGTAGGGCCTCGCGAAGCCCTCGCGCACGAGGGCGAGGTTCACGAACAGCCCGTCGCGCGAGCGGTAGACGTACGCGAGCAGCCGGTGGTAGCGGTCGCGCGCCTCGGCGTCGCGCACCAGCCTGATGGCGGTGCCGGGCGGCAGCAGGGCCTTGGTGCGGGCCGACGCGGCGAGGGCGAAGCACTGCACCGGCGTGTTCGGCTTGACCGACTCCGGTGTGTCGATGCCGATGAAGCGCACCCGCTCCTGGCGGCCACTGATGCGGGCGCGGATGGTGTCGCCGTCGACGACCCTCGTGACGACGGCATTCGGGGTCGCCCTCGACGCGCCCCCAATCGGCAGGACGCTCGCCTGCCGCCCGGCGGCCCGTCCGCAGCCCGCCAGGACGGCCAGAGCCACAGCCACGGTGCGCAGCCGGTGTGATCGCACGCCCCGCATCCTCTCAGGGGGCTGTGACAGGAACGAGGGTCAGAGGCGCTCGATGAGGGTGCCGGTGCCGAGACCGCCGCCACAGCACATGGTCACCAGGCCGACGGTGCCGTCGGTGCGCTCGAGCTCGTGCAGCGCGGTCGTGACCAGGCGGGCGCCCGTACAGCCCACTGGGTGGCCGATGGCGATCGCGCCTCCGTTGGGGTTGACGCGCTCCATGTCGGGCGACAGCTCGCGCTCCCACGCCAGCACCACTGACGCGAATGCCTCGTTGATCTCGACCGTGTCGACGTCGGCCATGGTCATGCGGGCGCGGTCGAGGATCTTGTGGGTGGCGTCGATCGGTCCGGTGAGCATGAGAACCGGGTCGACACCGACGAGACAGTGGTGGCTGATGCGGGCGCGCGGGCGCAGCCCGAGAGCGGCGGCCTTCTCGGCCGACATCATCAGCACCGCGGCGGCGCCGTCCGAGATCTGCGACGACGTGCCGGCGGTGTGCACGCCGTCCTCACGCCCGACCGGCTTGAGGGCGGCGAGCTTCTCGAGGGACGTCTCGCGCAGGCCCTCGTCGCGCGCGACGACGTAGGTCTCGCCCGTCGGCTTGCTGTCGTCGCCGAGAACGGGCGCCTCGATGGGCACCACCTCGCGCTCGTAGCGGCCTTCGCGCCATGCGCGCTGCGCCCGCTCCTGCGACTCGAGCCCGAAGCGGTCGCAGTCGTCGCGCGTGATGCCCCACTTCTCGGCGATGCGCTCGGCCCCCTCGAACTGCGATGTCGGCTCGTAGCGCGGGAAGTACGACTTCGGGAAGGCGCGACCCGGACCCGCCTTCACGTTGGACCCGAGGGGAATGCGGCTCATCGACTCGACGCCACACGACAGCACGACGTCGGCCGCGCCCGAGCCGATCAGCGCGGCGGCCAGGTTCGTGGCCTGTTGCGACGACCCGCACTGGCTGTCGACGGTGGTGCCGGCGACCGAGAGCGGCATGCCGGCGGCGAGCCACGCCGTGCGGGCGATGTTGAACGACTGCTCGCCAACCTGGGTGACGCAGCCACCCACCAGCTGGTCGACCTCCGCGGGGTCGATACCCGACCGCTCGATACAAGCCTGCTGGATCGCACCGAGCAGGTCGGCGGGGTGGAGCGTGGACAACCCGCCGCCGCGCCTCCCGATCGGGCTGCGGACGGCCTCGACGATCACGACCTCTGTCATGGCCGGGCAGCCTACGGCAGGATGCGGCGTGGCCATCCGGGCGGTCTTCTTCGACGCGGGCGAGACGTTGTTCGACGAGACGAGGCTCTGGTCGGCCTGGGCCGACTGGCTCGGCGTGCCGCGCCTCACGCTGCTCGCGTTGCTCGGCGCGGTTCTCGCGCGCGGCGAGCACCACGCGCAGGTCTTCGAGCTCCTGCGCCCGGGCATCGACGTCGAGCGCGAGCGCGCCGCGCGCGAGGCGGCGGGCAACGCCACTGGCTTCGAGGCCGTCGACCTCTACCCCGACGCCCGGCCCTGCCTCGAGACGCTCGGCGGCGCCGGCTTCCGGATCGGCATCGCCGGCAACTACTCGCCACAGTCGGAGCGCACCATCCGCGAGATGGAGCTGCCTGTCGATGTCGTGGGTGGCTCGGCGGGGTGGGGCGTCGAGAAGCCCGCGCCCGGCTTCTTCGCCCGCGTCCTCG
>VAXF01000145.1:0-5913 GCA_005888395.1 Actinomycetota bacterium
CGACGAGCTCGACAAGCTCGGCAGCGACTGGCGCGGCGACCCGTCCTCCGCGCTGCTCGAGGTGCTCGACCCGGCGCAGAACCACACGTTCCGCGACCACTACCTCGAGGTCGAGCTCGACCTCTCCGACGTCCTTTTCATCGGCACCGCCAACATCGTCGAGACCATCCCCGGGCCGCTGCTCGACCGCATGGAGATCATCCGGCTCGACGGCTACACCGAGGACGAGAAGGTCGCCATCGCCCGCGACCATCTCCTCGCCCGTCAGGTCGATCGCAACGGCCTCGACCCGGCCGAGGTCGAGGTGACCGATGCTGCCGTGCGCGCGATCGTCGCCGACTACACGCGTGAGGCGGGGGTGCGAAACCTCGAGCGCGAGCTGGGCAAGGTGCTGCGCAAGGTCGCGACTCGGCTCGCGTCGGGCGAGACTGCCTCACCCGTCGTCGTCGACGCCGACGGCGTGCGCGCCTACCTCGGACGCCCCAAGTTCTTCTTCGAAGCCGCCGACCGCACGTCCGTGCCCGGTGTGGCCACCGGACTGGCGGTCACCGGCACCGGGGGCGACGTCCTCTTCGTCGAGGCGACCGCCATGGATGGCGAGCCGGGGCTCACGCTCACCGGACAGCTCGGCGACGTGATGAAGGAGTCGGCCGAGATCGCGCTCTCGTACGCGCGGGCACACGCCGGCGACATCGGCCTTCCGCCCGACGTCTTTGCCGGCCGGCGCTTCCACGTGCACGTTCCCGCGGGCGCCGTTCCCAAGGACGGCCCGTCCGCAGGCGTCACCATGGTGACGGCGCTGGTGAGCCTGCTCACCGGCCACGCGGTGCGCGCGGCCGTGGGCATGACCGGCGAGGTCACGCTCCAAGGCCGAGTCCTGCCCATCGGCGGCGTCAAGCAGAAGGTGCTGGCCGCCCACCGCGCCGGTCTGAAGGAGGTCGTGCTGCCTGCCCGCAACGGCGCCGACCTCGACGACGTGCCCGATCAGGTACGCGACGACATCACGTTCCATCTCGTCGAGGACGTGCGCGAGGTGCTCGCGATCGCCCTCCAGCCGGAGGAGGAACGCGAGGCGGCCTAGCCGTCAGTCGGTCACGAACACCGCCTCGGGCTCAGGCTCGTCAGGTTGGTCCGTGACCCGGTCGGGGTCGTACTCCTCGGAGTAGCCGAGACGCGTCGGGAGCACCATGGCGATGATGGCGGCGGCGAGGAGCGCGACCGCGCCGGCGACCAGCACGGTCGAGCTCATCGCGTCGACGTAGGCCGAGCGCGCACCGCTCGCCAACGTCGCTCCGGCGTGACCACCGGCGTGCGAGGCGACGTTGAGCGCGCCGCCAACCGAGCTCGTCGCCATCCCGCGGGCGGTGACGGGCAGGCCGTGGAGCAGGGGCTGCAGGCGATGGGTGTAGTGCGACGCCAGCAGGCTCCCGAGGACGGCCACGCCCAGGGCGCCGCCGATCTCCCTGGTCGTGTCGTTCATCGCCGAGCCCACCCCGGCCTTGCCGAGCGGCAGGGCCGACATGATCGAGGCCGTCGACGGCGCCATCGTGAGGCTCATCCCTGCGGCCAGCACCACCAGGCTGCCGGCGAGCAGGCCGTAGGACGAGTGGGCGTGGAGGCGCGAGAGCACGCCCATCCCCGCGGCCACGATCACCAGGCCCGACGCGACCACCTGCTTGGTGCCGATGCGCTCGGCGACCCGGGCGCTCATTGGTGCGACCGTCATCATCGTCGCCGCCATCGGCAGGAGCGCCACGCCGGCCATGAGCGGCGTGTAGTTGCGGACGAACTGGAGGTACTGCGTCATGAGGAAGAACATGCCGTACATCGCGAAGAACACCAGGCCGATGGCGAGCGCCCCACCGGTGAACGAGGGCCGCGTGAAGTAGCGCAGGTCGAGCATCGGCGCCCGCCGCCGCAGCTCCCACTGGGTGAAGACGACGAACACACCGACCGCGATGCCGAACGACCACAGGATCTCTGGGGAGGTCCAGCCGCGCTGCGGTCCCTCGATGATGCCGAAGAGCAGCGCGCTCAGCCACAGGATCGACAGGCCGGCGCCCACGGGGTCGAGGGGAGCGCGGCGCGGGTCGCGCGACGTGGGCACGAGCACCCGCCCGGCGCCGAGGGCGAGGGCGACGATCGGGATGTTGATGAGGAAGATGGCTCCCCACCAGAAGTGGCCGAGCACGAGGCCGCTGGTGATGGGCCCGATGGCCCCACCTGCGCCGGCGACGCCGGCCCAGATGGCGATGGCCCGCGCCCGCTCGTGCGGCGGGAACACGTTGGTGAGGATCGAGAGGGTCGAGGGCATGACCAGCGACGCGCCGAGGCCCATCAACGCGCGGGTGGCGATGAGCTGGTCGGCGGAGTTGCTGAACGCGGCGAGGCCCGAGCCCGTGCCGAATATCACGAGACCGACGGTGAGTGCGCCTTTGCGGCCGAAGCGGTCACCGAGCGCCCCGCTCGTGAACAGGAGCCCGGCGAACACGAGGGCGTAGGCGTCGACGATCCACTGGAGCTGGGTGGTGCTGGCGTGGAGCTCGCGGATGAGCGTGGGGATGGCGACGTTGAGCACGGTGTTGCCGACGACCACGATGAGCAGGCTGAGGCAGAGGACGGCGAGGGTCCACCACCGGCGTTCCGTCACGTCGGACATGTTTTCACGCCAACAGCACGTCCCGGCTGGTCATTCCGCTCAGCCGGGTCGCTAGGCTCCGCCGAGCGATGGGCGAGACGGTGCCGGTGCGCGAGGGCCTCTTCACGAACGCACCCGGCGGCGAGGTGCGTCTCGTCGGCGGGCGTTGCACCTCGTGCGGCGAGCACCACTTCCCGCGGCTGCCCACGTGCCCTTCGTGCTCCTCGGGAGCGTGTGAGGAGATCCTTCTGTCCGACCGCGGATCGTTGTGGGTGTGGACGGCGGTGACCGCGCCGCCGCCCGGCTACCGCGGCGAGGTGCCGTTCGGTTTCGGGGTGGTCGAGCTGCCCGAGGGCCTGCGCGTGATCACGCGCCTGACCGAGGCCGTGCCGTCGCGGCTCGTGTTCGGTCAGCCGATGCGACTGGACGTGGTGCCGCTGCACGTCGACGACGACGGCCGCACGGTCGTCACCTACGCCTTCACGCCCTCGTGAACGAGCACGAGGTTCAGATCGCCGGCATCGGCCTGCACCCGTTCGGCCGGTTCGAGGGCACGCCGGTCACCGACATTGCGGTGCAGGCGGTGCGGAACGCGCTCGCCGACGCCGGGCTCGGCCGCGGCGACTTCCAGGCCGCGTTCTGCGGCACCGCCTACGGCGGTGTGGCCGCGGGGCACAAGGTGCTCGACGCCATGGGCATGACGGGAATGCCGATCGTCGACGTCGAGGCGGGCTGCGCCAGCGGCGGCGCCGCCCTCATGCTGGCTTCGGGGGCCATCGCCGCCGGGCAGGAGAAGATGCCCAAGGGCATCATCCGCTCCTCGTTCTTCGAGCCCTGGCGCGAGGACGCCGGGCTGGCGGCAACGCCCGCGTACTTCGCGTTGCGGGCGCAACGGCTGATGCGGGAGTCGGGGGTGACGCGCGAGCACCTGGCCGGCGTGGTGGTGAAGAACCGTCGCAACGGCGTGCACAACCCCGACGCCATGTTCCGCAAGGAGGTCACGGCCAACGAAGTGCTCGCGTCGCGCGTCGTCTGTGAGCCGCTGCACCTGTGGATGCTGTGCTCGCCGAACGAAGGCGCGGCGGCGGTCGTCGTGCGCAGGGGGAGCGGAGGAGTACGCGTCGCCGCAGCCGTCCTGCGGTCGCACCTGCCGGGCAACGTCCTCAGCGAGGCGACACCGATGTCGGGGCTGGTCGACGACGACGTGCCTCCGCCGACCACGCTCGCCGCGACCGCGGCCTACGAAGCGGCGGGCGTCGGGGCGACCGACATCGACGTCGTCGAGTGCCAGGACACCGACGCGGCGCGTGAGCTGCTGTCCTACGAAGAGCTCGGCCTGTGCCCACGCGGCGACGCCGGGAAGCTGGCCGACGAGGGTGTGACCGAGATGGCCGGCCGGTTGCCGGTCAACCCGAGCGGCGGGCTGCTGTCGAAGGGCGAGCCCCTCGGCGCGTCCGCGCTCGGTCAGGTGGTCGAGCTCACCCGCCAGCTGCGCGGCGACGCGGGCCCCCGCCAGGTGGAGGGCGCGCGTGTCGCGCTCGGCCACACGGTGGGTCGCGGCGCCAACGCGTCGGTGATCGTCCTCACCCGCTGACAGTCCTCACCCACTGACAGAGGAGGCAACGTGGTCGTCGCGACATCGATCGGCAAGGATCTCTGGCAGATCGGCATTCCTGTCGCCGAGAAAGCGATCCGCACCGGCGCCGTCTACGGCGGGATCATCGTGCTTCTGCGGCTCGGAGGCAAGCGCGACCTCGCGCAACTCAACTCGTTCGACCTCGTCGTGCTGCTGCTGCTCAGCAATGTTGTGCAGAACGCCGTGATCGGCAACGACAACTCGCTCGCCGGTGGGCTCTTCGGCGCGGGCGTGCTCGTAGGAGTGAACGCGGTCGTGGTCAGAACGGTCCGCCGCAGCGACGCCGGTGTGATGTTGTTCGAGGGCACGCCCGAGGTACTGGTGCGCGACGGTCAGATCGACATGCGCGCGCTGCACCGGCTCGGTCTGCGACGAGGCGACGTCGTGAACGCCGTGCGCCGGCAGGGCGCGAGCACGCTCNNNGGCGGTGCTCCAGCCCGGCGGAAGCATCACGGTCACGCTCCAACCGGGCGCCCAGGACGCGACCGCGGCCGACGTCGCCCGGCTCGAGGCCAAGCTCGACACCCTGATTGCCCGCTTGAACTGACTGCCGCTCGAACTGACTACCCGGTCGGGATCAGTGCCACGATTCGCGGTGATTCGGGCACATTTCGTAGCGAAGGGGTACACTTTTCCCGGTGAGCGAGCTGCGGGTGCTGGTGGTCGACGACGAGGACGATGTCAGGGGCCTTGTTCGCTACCTGCTCCAGCAGACCGAGGGGTTCGAGGTGGTCGGCGAGGCGGCCAACGGTCGCGAGGCGGTCGACCTCGTCGCCGCCGAGCGTCCCGACATCGTCCTGCTCGACCTGCGCATGCCGGTCATGGACGGCGCCGACGCGATCCCGGCGATCCGCGAGAGGTCCCCCGACACCCGCATCGTCGTGTTCACGGCCGATCAGACCGCCGAGGTCGAGGGCGTCGACGCCCAGGTGATCAAGGGCGCTTCGATGGCCGAGGTCCTCTCGTCGCTGGCGGAGGCTCCCTCCAGGCGATAGTGGCTCTACGCGGGCTGGGGTGCGACCGTGCTGAAGGTCACCGACCAGTCCTCGTCGGTCTGGCCGTCGACGGTCAGCCGCCACGTATAGCGGCCGCTCGCGCCCAGCGGCAGCGGGCCGATGCTGATGGCAAGGGGCAGGTCGATCGGCGTCCCGGGCGGGAGACCCGCGGGGCGGCCGACCTCGAAGTCGCCGCGGGCCTCGACGGGTTGATCGCCCTCGGGCGTGGGGACCATCACCGGCTGGCCGTCGGCGTCGAGGAGGTAGAGCTCCCAGTGGTGAGCGACGTTGGTCTGGTCCCACGGGATCTCGAGCTTCATGGCGATCGCGCTGGGGGCCGGCCCGCTCGTGATCGACCATCCCCCGCCGAGGATGTAGAGCTTGCCGTCGACGGCCTGGGCGGCGTCGGCCAGGAGCATGGTCACCTTCATTCGGCGAGAGACTAGGCGGGCGTGGACGAGCTTCCTCTGGCCGGGCGCACCGTCGGCATCACCGCCGACCGCCGCTGGCGCGAGCAGGCCGACCTGTTTTCCAAGCGCGGAGCGGCGATCCTGCACGGCCCGACGATGCGAACCATCGACCTGTCGCACGACGAGGGGCTACGTCGCGTGACCGAGGAGCTCGTCGCCGCGCCGCCCGACTAC
>VAXF01000145.1:5924-11152 GCA_005888395.1 Actinomycetota bacterium
GCCTCGATCGGACGCTGTTGGCGGCGCTGGCCGGCGGGACGGTGATTGCGCGTGGCGCCAAGTCGGCTTCGGCCGCGGCCGGTGCCGGCCTCGACGTGGCGTGGCGCGCCCCGAGGGAGACGCTCGAGGAGATCGTCGAGCACCTCTCGGCCCAGGACGGCATCGAGCGCGCCAGCGTCGCCGTCCAGCTGTTCGACCTCGCCGGCCACCCGGCGCTCGACGCACTGCGGGCACGCGCCGGCACGCTGGTGGAGATCCCCGTCTACCGGTGGCGGCTGCCCGACGACCCCGGTCCCGCTCACCGCCTGATCGAGGCGACGGTCGCGCGCCGGCTCGATGCCGTCACGTTCACGAGCCAGCCGGCCGTCCACCACCTGTTTCGGCTGGCCGAGGGCACCGGCTCCGCCGACGCGTTGCGCGCCGCGTTTGCGACCGACGTCCTGCCCGCGTGCATTGGGCCCGTGTGCGCGCTGGCCGCGCGCGAGGAGGGCATCGAGCGCCTCGTCCACCCCGACCCCCCGCGTCTGCCCGTCATGGTCCGGCAGGTGACGGAGCTGCTAAGCGGTCGCGGCTGAAGCAGCCGCCAGCCGGCTGAGGACGGCGTCGCACACGGCGGCGGTACCCCCGACGACCTCGACGTGCAACGGGTGCAGCTGCTGCAGGGCGGCGGCGACCGTCGCGGGCAGGCTGCACGTGGGAACGAGGAGCAGTGGCGCACCGGTGAGCCCGGCCAGCGGTCCCGACGACAGGCCGTCGGGGAAGGTCAACCCGCTGGCGACGTACACGTAGGTCGTGCTCGACGGCCAGCCCGCGGCGGCGGCCGAGGCGGCGGTGCCGTAGCGGTCGGTACCGGCCACCCGTGTCACGATCGCGCCGGTGGCGGACGCCGCGGCCTGGACCACCGCGTCGCACACCGCCCCGGTCCCGCCCAGCACCTCGACGTGTGTCGTCCGCAGCCGTACGAGCTCGTCGCGCACCGCACCTGGAAGCGCGCACGGTGCGGTCAGGAGAAGCGGGCCGGCGCCGTGCGAGGCGAGTGCGCCACCGGCGAGGCCGTCGGGGAACGCGGTGCCGCCCGCCAGGTAGACGGTGTCAGCCGTGACCCACCCGGCCCGGCTGAGCGCGACGGAGGTTGCGTAGCGGTCGGCGCCGGCCAGCTGCTGCACCGTCGCGCCGGTGATCTGGCCGACCTGACCGGCGACGGTGTCGCACACGGCGGCGGCGCCGCCGACGATCGTGACGGTGAGGGGCCGGAGGCGGGACAGCTCGGCGGCGGTCTCTCCCGGGAGCGAGCACGGCGCGGTGAGCAGCAGCGGGCCCGGCTCCCGGCCGGCGAGAGCGCCCGTGGCCAGCGCGTCGGGGAAGGCGGTGCCGCTCGCGAGGTACACGATGGTCGAGCCGTTCGACCATCCCGCCTGGCTCACCGCCGCGGCAGTCGCATAGCGGGACGCGCCGGCGAGGCGTGTGACGCCGGGGGCGCCGGTGCTCGACGTCGTGGCGGGCGGCACCGACGGCAGGTTCTCACTGGCGGCGGTGGTCACCGCCTTGGCGATGTCGAGGAGGCCCGCGCCGTACCGGTCGTCGGGGCCTGGAGTGCCGAGGTCGGTCGCGGTGGCCATCAACACGGCCCGCACCTGCGCCGGCGTGATGCCGGGCGCCGACTGAAGGAGGAGGGCCGCGGCGCCGGCCACGTGCGGAGAGGCCATCGACGTACCCGAGAGGAAGTAGTAGCCGCCGACGCCGTTCGAGAACGTGTACTGGAGGATCCCGTCGGGGTGCCCGTCCCCGTTCAGGTCGACCGTATTGTCGCCACCGGGTGCGGCCAGCGCGATCTGGGGCCCGTGGTTCGAGTACGAGGCAGGCGCGCCGGTGAGCGTGGTGGCCGACACACCGATGGCGGCCGGGCACGCCGCCGGGTAGGCAACCGCACCGTTGCTGTTGCCGGCCGCGACCACGACCGTCACTCCGGCCGAGGTGGCGCGGGCGAGCTCGTCGCAGAGACCTCCGTCGTTGTCGCCACCGAACGACAGGTTGATGACTTTTGCGCCGTGCGCCACCGCGTATTCGATCCCGGCGATGATCGTGTCGTAGGTGCCGGCCCCCGCGCTGTCCAGGGCCCGCACCGGCAGGATCGACGCGCCCGACGCCACGCCTGCGACGCCCACGGCGTTGTCAGTGGCCTGTGCGATCGTGCCGGCGATGTGGGTCCCGTGACCGTTGGGATCGGACGTGTTCGTGTTGTTGCCGACGAAGTTGTAGCCGGGCAGCACGTGCAGCAGCTCCGGGTTCGGCGTGACACCCGTGTCGACCACGGCGACGGTGACGCCGGCACCCGTGATGCCCGTGCCCCAGATCGGCGCCCAGTCGGCCGAGCCGGCGACGCTGCGATCCCGGAGGTTCCACTGGACGGCGAAGTAGGGATCGCTCGGGACGGCGGCGATGTGGGCGATGCCGTCCGGCGCGGCCCACGCCACGCCCGGCCGGCCGCGGAGGCGGGCCGCGGTGGCGGCCTCGTCGCCCGGGGTGGTCTCGACGACGACGAGGTCGGGCCGGCCGGGCACGACACGCGGTGCGCGTCCGGTGGCGCTCGCCGCCAGCGATCGGGGATCTACGCCGGGACGTGCCGCGACCAGGACGCGCCCGGGCGCGACCGAAGATTCGTGAGCGGTTGCCGCCGACGAGTGGGCCGCCCTCGCGAGAGGCGCTGCGAAGGCGAAGACGGCGATGGTCGCCGCCGCCGCGATCGTCGTCCTGCCTGCGCGCATGCCGAGTCCCGCTCCCCTCCAACCCTCGAAGGGATCTTCGGTTCGCCCGATTGCGGGCGCTATAGCCAGGACGCGCTATTTGTCGTTATCGAACGGACTAGTCCGCGCCGATTACGGGCCGATTCGCGTGCCACCGCCGGGCGACCTCGGCGAGGAGGAGCGCGTTGACGGCCAGCAGCGCGAGGACGCTGACCACCAGCATGGCCGGCCATCCGGCGGGCACGTAGGAGAACTCGACACGCCGAGCGCCGGCGGGCACGGCGACGCCGCGCAGCACGGCATCGGCGCGGACCAGCCGCGCCCTGCGCCCGTCGACGCGCACCCGCCAACCGCGAGCGAAGGCGTCACGCAGCAGCACCATGCCGGCGGCGTGCCCGGCCGGGAGACGGACTTCCACCCGATCGGTGTCGGGCCGCGCCACGGCGAGCTGCTCGGCAGGCACTGCGCCCGGCGCCGGCGGTGGCGGGGCGGCGCGGTCGACCAGCAGTGTTCGGCGGATGTCGACGGCGCCGCTGTCGATCTGGTCGATCGCCTGCTGTGACGAGGCCGGGTGCCAGTCGTGGAAGAGGAGCGCCTCGGGCAGCGGTCCGGCGACGCCGTAGACGACGGCGTCGCTCGATGACACGACCTGGAAAGCGCCGGGTCGGTAGACGGAGTAGGCGACGTTGCCGCGGCGGGCGCGCTCGAGCGTGAGCGGCGCGGGCGATCGCGGTGGCGCCGTCCACGACAGGTGCACCTGGTAGCGGCCCGGGCCGATGGCCGGGAACATGAACGTCACCCGCCCGAGGGCGACGAGGCCTCGAAAGCCGACCTCGGTCGTGCGCGTGGTGCCGTCGCGCCCGGTGACGACCGCGCGCAGACGGGCGGTGTCGGTGGGGGTGACATAGGTGTCGACCCGTCCGTGCTGGCTGGCGCGCAGCACGTAGAGCGCGAACCCACTCGCCGGGCCGGTGATGGTGAAGTCGAGGCTGTCGCTCCGGCCGAGGACGAACGTGTCGCCACTGGCCGGAGCGACGTCGGCGCGCACCTGGGCCAGCGGCTCCTGGCCGAGCGGGGCGATCACCCGGCTCACGCCGAGGAGCGGGAGCCAGGGCGAGGCGAAGTTGGACTGTGGCGACAGGCGGAGGTAGGTAGGACTTGGTTGGTCGACCGGGTCGAGCCGCTTGAACAGGGCCCGCTCTTCCACGGTCGGGAGCTTGTGGGCGCGCACGTCGGAGATCCCGTAGGCACCCAGCAGGTTGGGGAAGCCGGCGAGCTCCACGCCCGCGACGCGGTAGCCCGAGGTGGGAAGGTCGCGCAGCGACGTCGCCGGAGTGAGCGTGAAGCGACGGTCGGCCAGTGGCTGCACCTCGACACCGAGCCTGACCAACTCGATCAGCGTGATGCCCACCACGAGCGCGGCGAGCACCGACGGCGAGAGCACGGCGGCACGGGCCACGAGCGCCGCGCCCACCGCGGCCGCAAACAGCACGACCGCCCACCCGACCTCGGCGCGGGCGGCGTGCGCGTTCTCGAGCGGCGCGAAGCCGTGGGGCGTGATCAGCGCGCGCAGCGCCGCGGTCACGCCGACGCCGAAGACGGCGAGCACCGCGGTGCCCAACCCGATGTAGCGCGCCCGGACGCGAAAATGCTCGCGACGGGGTCGTATCCACGCGTCGACGGCGAAGCCCGCGGCCATCGCGAGGGCGAAGGCGGCCACCGACGATCCTCGACCGGTCGGGTTGCCGGAGAAGGGTGGGAGCGGACGTAGAAGATGCCAGAGCGGGCTCTGGTAGGCGACGGCCATGGTCACCGCGCCGACGCCGAGGAACGCCCACGCCATGCCGCTGCGGCGGCGGACCAGGGGCACCGACGCCGCCGCCAGCAGCGGTAGCAGGCCGATCCATGTGCTCGTCTCGACCGAGTTGATGCGGCCGAAGTACGCGTTCCCGCCGCCGAAGAGGTTGGGCACGACCAGGCGGAGCGCGGTCGCGTTGGGAAGGGCATCGCTGTAGGAGGTGGCGCGGTAGTAGCGGAGGTCGGCGTCGCGCAGCTCGGCGGCGAGCGGTGCGAGGAGTGCGGCGCCGATGGCGAGGCCCAGCACCACACCTCCCAGGCCGAGCATCACATGACGTGGCTGCGCCCGCGGCGCGGCAGGTGTCGAGACGAAGGCGCGAGCTGCGAGGTACGCGGCCACGAACCCGATGCACAGGACGGAGACGAACGGGAACGCGCCGGACAGGAGCGCGAACGTGGCCACGGCGAGCCCGGCGACGGCCGCGAGGCTTCCGCGCCGCAGCACGCGTTCCGCGAGCAGCATGGCGAGGGGGAGCGCGGCCGTTACATGCGTGTGCGGGAAGGCCAGCCAGGCGATGTTGAACCCGCAGAACCCGAACGACGCGGCGGCGACGCCGGCCGCCGCCGGTCGTAGGCCGATGGCGCGCGCGAACGCGTACGTGCCGAACACCAGGGCCACCAGCCGCG
>VAXF01000172.1:0-1366 GCA_005888395.1 Actinomycetota bacterium
TGGCGGAGGGCATGGCCGCGTTCCGGGAACGCCGCCCACCGACCTTCCGTGGCCGCTGACACCGGCTACCTCGCCGCCTTCGGCGGGGGAATGGTCTCGTTTCTCTCACCGTGTGTGCTGCCGCTCGTCCCCGGCTACCTCTCGCTGATGTCGGGCGTCGGCGTCGCCGAGCTCCAGCAGCCCGGGCCCACCCACACGGCGCGCATCCTGCGCTCGACGCTGCTCTTCGTGGCCGGCTTCACCGTCGTGTTCACCGCGCTGGGCGCCGGCGCCAGCGCCATCGGTCAGGTGCTCACGCGCCACCAGCGAGGGCTCGACCAGCTGGCCGGCGTCGTCGTCATCGTCATGGGCCTGCTGCTCGCCGGCTTCGTGTCCCCCCGACCGTTGCTTGCCGAGAAGCGGCTCCACGTCTCACCCTCACGCCTGGGCGCGTGGGCACCGCCGGTCATGGGCATGGCGTTCGCGTTCGGCTGGACACCCTGCATCGGACCGATCCTCGCGGGCGTGCTCGCGCTCGCGGCCAACCAGCACACGCTCGCCCATGGCGTGGCGCTGCTGATCGCCTACTCGCTCGGGCTCGGCGTGCCCTTCGTGGTGACCGGCGTCGCGTTCGGCTCGCTCAGCGGCGCCTTCGGTTGGGTCAAGCGCCACTTCCGCGTGCTCAACCTGGTCGCAGGCCTACTACTCGTCGGCTTCGGCCTTCTGCTCGTGACCAACCGGGTGAACTGGCTGTCGGGTCAGATCAGCGACGTGATGCGCCGCCTGCACCTCACGTCGCTGACCAAGATCTGAGCGGGCTCAGCCCCCTAATAAGCTCTTGCCGCACACCTCGAAGCCGAACTCGCGCGCCGACTTGTCAGCGGCCTTCGAGAGGGCGTCGGTCTCGGTGAACGCCTTTCGGAAGCCGTCGCGGTCGCCGGCGACCGCCGCCGCCAGGGCGACGCGTGCCTTGTCCAGGAGCTCCCGTTCCTTCGCCAACGTGGCGTCGAAGGCCGCCTTGTCGGCGGTGGGAGGAGTCAGGGCCGCAAAGTCGCTCTGTTCCTTCTCGCTCAGCGCGATGACCTTCGGCAGCGCCGTCTTCCACGCGTCGAGCGTGGGCGGGCCCTGCGAAAACACCGAGCTGAACGCCTCGTCCTCGGCCTTCTTCTCGGTCGCGCAGATGGCGTCGGCCTGCTTGATGAAGGCCTGCTTCTCCGGCGGGAACGCCGCCCGCTGTGCCGCGGTCGGCGCGCCCGAGGCGCCCTGCTCGTTCCCTAACCCTAATAAGTTCTTCCCGCACTCCTTGAAGCCGTAGCTCTTGGCCTTGGCGTCGAAGTTCGGCGTCGCGCTCTGTAACTTGAACAACGCGTCGCCCGCCTTCTCGTCG
>VAXF01000172.1:1378-5819 GCA_005888395.1 Actinomycetota bacterium
CTTGAACAACGCGTCGCCCGCCTTCTCGTCGCCGTTGGCCGCGCGCGTCCTGATCGCCTCGATCTTCCCGAGGTCACTCCTGCCGGCGGCGATCATGGCGTCGACGGTGGTCTGGTCGGGCTTCGGTGGCTTCAGCTTGTCGAGGTCGGCGAGCGCGCCGTTGAAGATCGGGATCGCCTTCCCGAGGAAGCCCGACAGCTCCTTGGCCGTCGGACGCAGCACGAAGAACTCTAAGCCGCCCTCGTTGAGCTTGTCGTTCGCCCGCTTGCAGATGACGTCGCCCTGCTTGATGAGCTCCGCCTTCGTCAACGCGCTGGCGCCTCCACCGCAGGCCGCCAGCGTCGTCGCCACGACCGCAGCCGCGACGAGAACAAGCCCTCGTGCTCGCATCGTTCGCCCCCTTCGCCGTTGTCGGCCCACGTTACGTCATCAGATGTTGGCCGGCAGCAGCCGGGCAAAGTTCTCGAAGAAGAAGTAGAGGACCACGAGGAACGGCAGCGTGCCGAGGGCGTAGGCGGGCCAGCGCCGCCACGCTCTCGCGAGCAGCCCGGTCGCCGTGAGCACCATGAGACAGGCGAGCCCCCAGACCAACGCGGGCCCTCGTGCCTCGGCGACACCCGACAGGCCGGCGTGCTCGGACCCCAGTCCCGACGCGCCCACGGTTGCGGTGGCCGCCGGCGCCGTCGCCGTGACGGTGGGCGTCAGCGCTGCCGTCGCGGCCGGCGCGCTCGGCCCCGCCAGTCGTGCCACCACGATGAGCCGTTGGGCGGCGCTGTACTTGGGGGTGCACGTCGTGAGCGTGAGCCGGTTGTCGGGCGTCGCGTCGAGCACCGACACGTCCTTCGGCGCGACGATCTTCTTCTCGATCACCTCGTAGCGGAACTGGCCCTGGCGGGTGACGACGTAGATGGGGTCGTTCGGGCCCAGCTCGTCGATGCGGTTGAACGGCGCCCCATATGTGGTGCGATGGCCCGCGATGCCGACGTTGCCGGGCTGACCGGGCGCCGGCGTCCCCGGGTAGTGCCCCGGTCCCTTCTTGAGATCGGGCACGCCCACGCCCTCGACCACGGCGCGCTCCACGCCGAGCTTCGGTATCTCGAGGATGGCGATCGCCTCGCCCGTCGGCGTCGGGGGAGGAGCGGCGACCGGTTCGGTCGACGGGGCGGTGGCCGTGACCGTCGCACCAGGCGCGTGGGGGATGGCGTGGCGCAGCTCGCGTGCGAACTCGTGCTTCAGCTGCCGCTGGCTGCGGGCCTCGGCCAGCCCGGTGCCCCACAGTTGGTAGACGACGAACAGCAGCGTGAGGACCCCGAGGAAGATGAGGACGCTGCCGATGCCGCGTACGACCCGGCGCACCACGTCCGTACCGTACGCCTGCCCCCAGCCCGCCTCCCGGGCGGGGCTGCATGGAGGCGGTTTCCGGCCCGCCAGTAGCCTTGCCGCGCTGATGGACCCCGTCGTGCGCTTTCGCTCCGCCGTCTCGCTTCTCGGCCGCTTCCCCGCCCTCGCCGGCGTCGACCTCGACGTGGCGCGGGGCGAGGCCGTGCTCGTGCAGGGGCCGAACGGCGCCGGGAAGACGACCCTGTTGCGCGCCTGCGCCGGCCTCGTGGGCATCGCCAGTGGCGAGGTCGAGGTTCTCGGCTGCGACCTGCGGCGGCACCGGCGGGCCGTCCGCCGCCGCGTCGGGCTGCTCGGGCATGCCGGCTTCCTCTACGACGACCTCACGGTGCTCGACAACCTGCGGTTCTCGGCGCGTGCCGCCGGTCGCGCCGACGGTGACGCGCGCGGCGCGCTGGCGCGGCTGGGCCTCGACGGACGGCTGGCCGACGTCGTCGTGGCGAAGTTGTCGGCGGGGCAGCGCCGGCGGGTGGCGATCGCGGCCGTGGTCGCCCGCCGGCCGGAGCTCTGGCTCCTCGACGAGCCTCACGCGGGTCTCGACTCGGCCGGGCGCGACCTGCTCGACTCGCTCGTCCGCGAGGCGGTGCTCGCCGGCGGAACCGTGCTGATCGCGTCGCATGAGGTCGAACGGGCGGGCGCGCTCGCGTCGCGCACCGTCACGATGGCGGGCGGGCGGATCCACCCGGCGGCCGTGCGGGAGGCCGCGGTTGTGGCGTGACGCGCTCCTCGTAGCGGCCAAGGACCTGCGCGTCGAGGCGCGTTCGCGCGTGGCCACCAACCAGGTGGCGCCGTTCGCCGCGCTCGTCCTCGTGCTGTTCGCCTTTGCTCTCGACCCCGATCGCGGCGTGCTGGGCCGCGCCGCCGCCGGCCTCTTCTGGCTCGCGGTGCTCTTCTCGGCGCTCCTCGCCGTGCAGCGCTCGTTCGCCCTCGAGGCCCACGACGACGCCCGCGACGGCCTGCGGCTGTCGGGTCTCGACCCGGCGGGGATCTTCCTCGGAAAGGCGGGCGCCGTCGCCGCCCAGCTGGCCGTGCTGGAGCTGCTGCTCACCGGCGGTATCGCCGTGCTCTACGGGTCCGACCTGCGGGGCGCCGTGATCCTCGCCGTCACCGCCGTGGCCGCAACCGTCGGGCTTGCGGCCGCGGGCACCGTCTACGGCGTCATCGCCGCCGGGTTGCGCGTGCGCGAGACGCTGCTCCCGTTGCTCATCCTGCCGGTGGTCGCACCCGTCCTCCTGGCCGCCACCAAGGCGTGGGATGCCGGGCTGTCGGGTGCGTCGGGTGAGGGATGGCCGTGGGTGCGGCTGCTCGCCGTCTTCGCCACCGTCTACGTCGGCTTCGGCGTGCTCGCCTTCGGCGCGTTGCTGGAGGAGACATGACGCGAGTTTTGGGGATCGTCACTGCGGCGCTGTTGGCCGTCACCGCGGTCATGGCCCTCGTCGTGTCTCCGCCCGACGCCGTGCAGGGCGACGCGGTGCGGCTCCTCTACGTGCACGTTCCCACGGCCTGGGTCGCCATGTACCTCTCGTTCGGCGTGACGTCGCTCGCCAGCGCCCTGTGGCTCTGGCCCCGAACGCGCCGGCGCAGCTGGGACCTCCTCGCCGGCGCGTCGGCCGAGATCGGCGTGGTGTTCATCGCCCTGACGCTGGCAGTCGGCTCGATCTGGGGCCGGGCGACATGGGGCGTGTGGTGGACGTGGGACGCCCGCCTCACCACCACCGCGGTGCTGCTCGTCTTGTACCTCGGCTATCTCGCGCTGCGACGGGTGCCCGCCGACCCCGACACGCGCGCCCGTCGCTCGGCGATCGCCGCGCTGCTTGCGTTCGTCGATGTGCCGATCGTCCACCAGTCGGTCGTGTGGTGGCGCACCCTCCACCAGCAGGCGAGCGTGCTCGAGGAGAACCGCCTCCTGCACCCCACCATCCACGGCTCGATGCTCTGGACGCTGCTCATCGGGCTCACGGCGTTCACGCTCCTGTACTTCTGGCTGCTGGTGCACCGGTTCCGGCTCGCCCGCGTCGAGGACGAGGCCGAGGACCGGCGGCTCGAGCTCGCCCTCGCCGAGCGGCGTGCCGAAGCCGACGTCGTCCCCGCATGACCAGCGCGAGCTACGTGTTCGGCGGCTACGCCGTCACCGCCCTCGTCATCGCGCTGTACGTGTGGTGGCTGCTCAGAAGGGCGCAGCCGTGAGGACCGCGACGAGGACGAGGACGCGGACGTGGGTGGTCGGCGCGCTGATCCTCGGCGCGCTCGGGTTCCTGCTCGCCCGCGGCCTCGGCGACGCGACCGTCTACTTCAAGACGGCCGACGAGGCGGTGGCCCAGCGCGCGTCGCTCGGCACCCGGCGCTTCCGCATCGAGGGCACCGTCGTCGCGGGCACCGTGCACCAGGTGGGTGACGACGTCCGCTTCGTGATCGAGAACAAGGGCGCCACCGTCGCCGTGCGTCACCGAGGCGACCCGCCGGAGCTGTTCCGGCCCGGCATCCCGGTCGTGCTCGAGGGGCGTTTCATGGCCCGCCCGGGGAGGCGGGGCGGAGATGGAGCCGCCGAGTTCGAGAGCGACCGCATCATGGTGAAGCACACCGAGGACTACCGGGCCAAGCATCCCGACCGCGTCTCCGGTACCTCCCAGTGACCGCGGCGTTGGGCCGCACTGCTGTCGCCGTCGGCCTGGCCGCGGCCGTGTTCGGCATCGTCACGCTCGGCCTCGGGCTGCGGCGGCGCGACCCGCGGCTGCTGCGGACCGGACGCCAGTACGTGTTCGTCGTGCTGGTCGGCGCCCTCGGCGCCGCCTTCGCCATGGAGGTCGCGCTCGTCCGCCACGACTTCTCGCTGCGCTACGTGGCCCAGAACGGAAGCCGCCACACGCCGCTGCTCTACACGGTCGCGTCGCTGTGGGCCGCGCTCGAGGGATCGATTCTGCTGTGGTCGCTGGTGCTCGCCGGCTACCTCACCGCCGTGGTGCACCACTTCCGCCGGCGCGTCGCCGACCCGCTGGTGGGATGGGCGACGCTCGTGGGGCTCGTCGTGGCCGCGTTCTTCTTC
>VAXF01000173.1 GCA_005888395.1 Actinomycetota bacterium
TTCCCTGGCTCACGGCCACCGCCTACCTGCACTCGGTGATGGTGCAGGACCGCCGGGGGATGCTGCGCGTCTGGAACCTGTCGCTCCTGCTGGCCACGTTCTCGCTCACGATCCTCGGCACGTTCCTGACCCGATCGGGCGTGCTCGACTCGGTGCACGCCTTCACCGAGTCGGCGATCGGACCCGCGCTCATCGGGTTCTTCGCGCTCATCGTCGTGACCGCGGTTGGCTTGATCGCGTGGCGGGGCGATCGCCTGCGGGCCCCCGGCAGCGTCGACTCGCCGGTGTCGCGCGAGGGCGCCTTCCTCGCCAACAACCTGCTCTTCGCGGCGTTCGCGTTCGTCGTGCTCCTCGGCACGGTGTTCCCCCTCATCGCCGAGGCACTCAACGGCGAGCG
>VAXF01000174.1 GCA_005888395.1 Actinomycetota bacterium
GACGCCCGAGCGGGCGGACCCCCGCCATGGTGTGGTGGGCAGCGTCGCGCGCCGCGGTACGGGTGGCGACCAGCAGCCCGACCAGCAGCAGGCTCAGGAGCAGCAGGGCCGCGCCCCAGACCGCGAGCAGCGATCGGAGGGGCTCGCCGACAGCCGCGCCCAGCACGCCGCCGATGCGGTGATGATGGCCGGCGAGGTCGAGGAGCCCGATCGACGCGCCCACGACCATGAGCGAGCCGATGGCCACACGAGCGGGGTCGTCTCGGTGCCTGCCTCGCAGGAGCACGGCGCCCACCGCGGCCAGCGCCGGCGGCACCAGGAAGCGGCCCCACCCGAACAGCTCGCGCGCCGCGTCGCGTACGGCTCGCCCGGCGGGCCCGGTCAGGTCGGCGTAGATCCCGAGGGCGGCGAGCACGCCCAGCACGAGCAGGACGACGCCCCACAGGTCGTCTGCCTGACGCCCGAGGTGGGTGGTGATCGCCCGCCTGAGCCGCGCCAGCGGCGACGCACGGCGGCGTGAGCTCCGACGACGGGTGCGAGTAGCCACAGTGGCAACAACCGTAACAGGAGCAACATCGCCAACAGCGGCTGGCTCTCCGCCCAACCGAACTGGGTCGATATCCGCCTGTCATGACGGGCGGATGTCGACCCAGAACGAGGAGGTGGGCGGGCTTCAGGCCTCCATCACGACGGGGACGATCATCGGGCGGCGGCGGGTGCGCTCGTTGACGAACTTGCCGAGCGACTGGCGGGCGTGGCGGCGGAGGGTCTCGAAGTCGGTGGCGCCCTCGTCGGCGGCCGCCTCCAACGACGCGAGCACGACGGCCCGCGCCTCCTCGAGGAGGTCCTCGGCCTCGGGCGCGTGGACCCAGCCCCGCGTGATGATCTCCGGCCCGCTGATCACCTCACCGGAGTGGGCGTCGACCGTCACCACCACCACGACCATGCCCTCCTCGGCCAGCACGCGGCGATCGCGTAGCACGCCGTGGCCCACGTCGCCGACGATGCCGTCGACGTAGAGGTAACCGGCGGGCACCTCGTCGACGAACTCGATGCCGTCGTCGCCGAGCTCGATGACGTCGCCGTCCTCGGCGAGGAGCACGTTGGCGGCGGGCACACCCATCTCCATCGCCAGCCGGGCGTGGTGGGTGAGGTGGCGGAACTCGCCGTGGACCGGCACGAAGAAGTCCGGCCGGGCGATCGACAGCAGGGTCTCCAGCTCGCGCTGCTGGGCGTGACCGGTGACGTGCACCTCGGCGACGCCCGCGTGCACCACCTCGGCGCCCAGGCGCCACAGTCCGTCGATCACCTTGTTGACGCTGTACTCGTTGCCGGGGATCGCGTGCGAGCTCAGGATCACGACATCGCCCTCGCCGACCTTCACCCACTTGTTCTCGCCGGCCGCCATCAACGCGAGCGCCGACAGCGGCTCGCCCTGCGAGCCCGTCGAGATGACACAGAGCCGCGACGGATCGAGGTCGCCGATGCGCTCGATGTCGACGATGGCGTCGTCGGGGACGTGCAGCAGGTCCATCTCGCGCGCGAGGGCGACGTTCTTGCCCATCGAGCGCCCGAGGGTCGCGACGGTGCGGCCGGTAGCGATCGCGGCGTCGGCGACCTGCTGGATGCGGTGGATGTGGCTGGCGAAGCACCCGACGATCATGCGCTTGTCGGCGTGACTGCGGAACGTGTCGAGCAGCACGCGCCCCACGGCCCGCTCGCTCGCTGAGTGGCCGGGCTCCTCGGCGTTGGTGGAGTCGGATAGCAGCAGGCGGATGCCGTGCTCGCGAGCGATGGCGCCGATGCGGCCGAGGTCGGTGACGCGGTTGTCAACCGGGGTGAGGTCGAGCTTGAAGTCGCCCGAGTGGAGGATCACGCCCTGCGGCGTGTGGAACGCGGTGGCGAAGCCGTGCGGCACCGAATGGGTGACGGGGATGAGCTCGACGTCGAAGGGGCCGATGGTGCGGCGCTCGCCGTCGTGGACCGGCACGAGCTCGGTGCGGCCGAGGAGCCCGGCCTCCTCGATGCGGTTGCGGGCCAGCCCGAGGGTGAGCGGCGAGCCGTAGATCGGGAAGGAGAGCTCGCGCAGCAGGAACGACAGCCCGCCCACGTGGTCCTCGTGCCCGTGGCTGAGCAGGCAACCCTCGATGCGATCGGCGTTGTCGCGCAGGTACGTGAAGTCGGGCAGCACCAGGTCGATGCCCGGCATCTCCGCGTCCGGGAACATGAGGCCGCAGTCGAGCAGCAGGATGCGGCCGTCGATCTCGAAGCAGGCGCAGTTGCGCCCGATCTCGCCGAGCCCGCCCAGGAAGGCGATGCGGACCGCTTCAGCCACGGGTCAGGTTTGCGTACACCTCACGGGCGCGGTCCTCGAGACCGTCGGGGCAGGGACCCAGCGGGAGCCGGCACTGGCCGACGCGGAGGCCCAGCGTGCGCATCATGGCCTTCGACGGGAGCGGGTTGGGCGTCGTGTCGCCGCTCTCGAACGCCCACGACTCGAGCAGCCGGTCGTGCACGGCGCGCGCGCCTTCGACGTCGCCCTTCTTGAACGCGGTGATCATCTCGCCGATCTGGGGCCCGGCCCAGTGGCTGGCGACGCTGATGACGCCCACGGCGCCCAGCGCCAGCAGCGGCAGCGTCTGGTCGTCGTTGCCGCTGTACACCTCGAAGGTGTCGGGTGCGTCTGCGATGAGCACGGCCGACGACGCCACGTCGAGGGCGGCGTCCTTCACCCCGACGATCGTGGGCACCTCACGCGCCAGCCGGAGCATGACCTCGTTCGACACCTTGCGGCCCGTGCGGATCGGGATGTCGTAGATGAGGATCGGCAGGCCGGTGGCTCCGGCGACCGCCTGGAAGTGCGCCTCGAGACCGGCCTGCGAGGGCCGGTTGTAGTACGGCGTCACCACGAGCGCGCCGGCGACGCCGCACTCGGCCGCCACCTTGGTGAGCTCGATCGAGTGGGCGGTGTCGTTGGTGCCCGTGCCGGCGACCACCGGCACCGTGACGGCCTCGGCGACGGCGCGCCACAGCTCGCGGTCCTCGTCGTCGGAGAGCACCGGCCCTTCCCCCGTCGTGCCGGCGACGACGAGACCGTCGCTGCCGTGGTCGGTGAGCCAGCGGGCCAGCTCCACGGCCGCGTCGACGTCGAGGGCGCCGTCGCCGGCGAAGGGCGTGACCATGGCCGTGACGACCTCACCGAACCTCGCCATCCGGCTCCTCTCCTCGCTCGATGCCCAACGTGGCCAGCAGGTCCTCGTGCAATTCGAACCACACCGAGTGGTACGAGTCGAGCACCGGCTTGGTGAACCAGTCCACCTCACCGGCGCGCACCCGGTCCACCGCGTTTGTCAGGCGCGGGCCGTAGCGGGCGAACCGCGGCAGGGAGGCGGCCAGGTCGTCCGCGATCGGCAGGACCGCTTCGTGGACGATCATGAGCCGTTCGATGGGGCTATTTCTCCGGCCCGCCTCCACGGGCGGGCCCTCACCACCCTCGAGCTGCCAGTCGGTGCAAGCCGAGAGCAGCTCGTGGTTGAGCCCGAGGAACCGCCCGTAGCAGTCGCGTACCGCGGCTTCGGCGCCGCTCGCCGCCAACTCGTCGCCGGCCAGACGCCGGTGCTCCTCGCGGCCTCCGGGCGTCAGCGACCACCCCGATACACGACCGTCCCGGCGGCGAACGAGCTCATCCGCCTGCAGCTTGGCCAGCGCGTGGTCGACGACGTTCGGCTCGAGCCCCGACGTGCGGACGACGACGTCGTTGTCGCCGAACCCCTTCAGCCGGAGCGCGTGCAACACGAGAAGCCGGCTCACGCCGGAAGGTTACGCGGCGTCAGGCAGAGGCTGCGGCAGCGGCGCGGTCCTTGGCCACCTCGTCGAGCGACTCGTACTCCTCGCCGGTGTCGGTCCAGTCCTCGAACTGGATGACCCCGAGGTCCTCGAAGCGGTGGCGCAGCCAGCCGTCGGCCGCGTCGAGGAGGCCGAGCTTCTTGCAGTTCGGCACTATCTTCGAGAACAGCATCGCCTGGAACACCGGGCGCTCCGGTGCCTGCAGCACGAGCGGCACCGCGATCTTCGGGTCGATGCCCATGCGGTCCCAGACCTCCTGCTGGAGGAAGCGGTCGCGCATCCGCACCGCGGCCTCGAAGGCGAACTCCTGGCGCTCGCGGAGCTCGGTGGCCGACAGCTCGCCGTAGTACTCCTTCAGGGAGAGGACACCGAACGCGACGTGGCGAGCCTCGTCGGCCATCACGTAGCGCAGCAGCTTCTTCAGCAGGGGCTCGGTGGTCATCTGGTGGATGAACCCGAACGCGGCCAGGGCCAGCCCCTCGACCATGATCTGCATGCCGAGATAGGTCATGTCCCAGCGGCTGTCGCTGATGATGTCGTCGAGCAGCAGCCGGAGGTGGGCGTTGATCGGGTAGTGGCCCGAGAGCTTCTCGTCGAGGTACTTGGCGAAGACCTCCATGTGGCGGGCCTCGTCCATCACCTGGGTGGACGCGTAGTACTTGGCATCGACCCACGGCACCGACTCGACGATCTTGGCCGTGCAGAGCAGTGCGCCCTGCTCACCGTGCATGAACTGCGACAGCGTCCAGTTCTGGGACTGCACGCCGAACTCGATCCATTCCTTGTCGCCCCACTTCTCGAGGGGCGTGCCCGACACGTCGACGCCGCCGTCGAAGCCGCCGTTGGCCATGACGTTGGCGAGCACGACGGCCTCCTGGTCGACCGGGGTCTCCCAGGGCAGGTCGGTCTGCGCGTTCCACTGCGAGCTCTTCGCCTTCTCGTAGAGCTTCCCGAGCGCGGGACGGCTGCGCTCGTAGTCCCACGTGAAGATGGCGTGGGCATTGTCCTCGACCTCGTGGGCGACGGCGTCGATGATCTCCTCGGTGGACGACATGGTCACTACCCCCTCAAGGTTGCTTGCTGGACGAGCCCGGGGAGGACGAACGCCCTCACCAGGCGGCGGACCGACTCCTCGTCGCGCACGTCGACCCACGGTGCGGGGCAGGCCGTGTACGAGAGGACCATGCGCGCCAGCCACTCGGCGGCGCGGGACGCCTCGTCGGGCCCGACGTGGGGGGCCAGGTACGGGGCGGCGAACTCGCTGATCGTGCGGAGGACGCTGTCCATCTGGTGGAAGCAGATCCTCGGCAGCAGCACCTCGGGCTCGTGGGCGAGCAGGAACTGCAGCGCGTCGTGGCCGGCCAGCCGGCGGGCGGCCTCGGTAATCCCGGCGACCACCAGCTCCTCGAGGTCGTCGATGCCGTCGAGGCGCAGGCGGAGAGCGTCGAACAGGGCCGCTACCTCGCGCT
>VAXF01000328.1:0-876 GCA_005888395.1 Actinomycetota bacterium
CTGGCCAAGCAGGCGGGTCTCGAGCTCACCGACGTCGCCCTCGACCTGCCCGAGGCGGGGTACGAGTGGGCGCTGGCCGGTCTCGTCGACCTCACCCGCGAGTTCGGTCACCTCACGCCCGATCAGCGCGAGCTGCTCACCGACGAGCTGCGTGTCGGCATCGAGGTCGGGCCGCACTTCACCATCGACCACATGGTCGGCGTCGAGCGTTTTCGAATGGCGATGATCGAAGCGCTGGCACGCGCCTTCGAGCAGGTCGACTTCGTGCTGTGCGCGACCAACCCGTTCGAACCGTTCGCGGCCGATGGGCCGACACCTGGCGTCGTCGGCGACGCGCTCGTCAACCCGTTCAACGCGGGCGCGCTCACGATCCCCGCCAACATCGCCGGCTATCCGGCGGTCAGCATCCCGCTCGGTCCCGACGACGACGGATACCCCGTGGGCCTGCAGGTGTACGCCCGCCATCACGAGGAGGCGTGGCTCCTCGACCTCGCGTTGGCAATGGAGCGCGAGCGCCCGTGGCCCCTCGTCGCGCCTGGGGCGCCCGTTTGAGCCCTGTCCTTGACCCGCCTCCGCGGGTCAGCGGTCGCGCAGGCGGCGCACGAACCGCAGCCCCGACCACACGTCGGTGATCGCGCACACCTTGTTGTCGACGACGCCGGCGGCCAGACCGACCTCTCGGACGACGCCGTCGGTGAGGTCGGTGGCGAGGCCGGCGGCCTTCTTCGGCCACGCGACCCACAGCCCGCCGGCGGGCGCGAGCTTCGGCACGAGGGCCTCCACGCGGCGCTCGAGGTCGGCCCGCCGGCTCGTGAACACGACGATCACGTCGAGCTCACGCCCTCGGGCAGCCCGGGCCGACTTTTTCACACTGGT
>VAXF01000328.1:922-1391 GCA_005888395.1 Actinomycetota bacterium
CCGAGTAGCCCGCGGTCGGCACGGGGTCATTGTCACACCCCCTCGTCACACTGGGGCCATGGCTGAGCAACTGGCTCTCATCGAGAACACGACCCCCGAGTGGCAGCTCGACGAGCGCAGCGTCGAGGTGGGGCGCCGCGGCGTCGCGGAGGCGCGTCGGGCCCTGCGCGACGCGCCTCACAAGGAGGCCGCGTGATCCCGGGGTGCCACCACCCGGAGTGCCGTCCTTGTCAGGATGGGGCCGATGCCCCGCCGGACCCTTGCCGTCGTTGTCGCCGCGCTCGCGCTCGGGTCCAGCCTGGTCGGCGCGGCCTGGGGTCAGGGCGCGCCCGCGTCATTCCTGTTCGCGGGCTCGGGCTTCGGTCACGGCGTCGGCATGAGCCAGTACGGCGCCTACGGTCAGGCCCTCGAGGGCGCCACGTTCAGCCAGATCCTCCAGCACTACTACACGGGCATCTCGGTGGGCTCG
>VAXF01000328.1:1596-1854 GCA_005888395.1 Actinomycetota bacterium
TCAACGTCATCGGGCCGGGCGACAGCTTCGACACCGGTGGCCACCGCTACCGCTACGGCATGGTCGACATCGCCGTCGTCAACGGCAACCTCGAGGTCGTCAACCAGCTGAAGCTGCACGGCGAGTACCTGTGGGGCATCGCCGAGGTGCCGTCGTCGTGGCCGGCTGAGGCCCTCAAGGCCCAAGTCGTCGCCGCCCGCACGTACGCGCTGCGCAGGTACCAGGCCGGCCAGCGGCCGGAGTGCCGATGCCACGTCT
>VAXF01000175.1 GCA_005888395.1 Actinomycetota bacterium
CGCGTCGACGAGATGCTCGCGGCGAGTGACGATGGCGCCCGGCCACACGACCGTGCGCACGACCTCACCTTCGACCAGGGCCCCGGGACCGATCACGGACGCGCCGCCGGACGCGGCCAGATTCGCCGCCAGGTAGTCGCGCGCCGTGCCGCAGTCGAAGAAGGGCCCCTCGTACGTGACGAGATCGAGCCGGTCCTCCTCGTGGGCCCGGCGCCAGCGCGCCTCGTAGAGGCCGGCGGGCTCGTCGGGCAACCCCTCGACCTCGGACCACGGCATGAGGGCGACGCCGGCGTGGCGCCACGGCCCGAAGTCACCTCGCGGCGGGTCGTTCACCACGAGCAGGCGGGTGCGCGCGCCGTCCCATCCGCCTACGAAGGCGACGATGTCTGCCACCAGCCACGCGTCCGAGTTCAGGACGAGGACCGCACGCCCGGCGATCCAATCGCGCAGATGGCCGAGCGCGCCCGCGGTGCCGAGGGCGCGGGCCTCCTCGATTGACAGGTGCACACCGCCGGCCAGGTGCTCCTCGAGCATCGCCCGGCCGTGGTGCACGTTGACGGCGACGTCGGCAGTTGCGCGGCGCGCCCGCGCCAGTGCGAGGTCGACGAGCGGCACGTTGGCGACCGGGCACAACGCCTTCGGGCGCAGCCGGGTGAGCGGGAGGAGCCGGGTGCCGGCTCCCGCCGCCAGGACGACCCCTGCCAGACTGTCAGCCATGGAGTCCCGCCGGTGGGTGAACCCCTCCCAGCCTCAGACACTCCAGATCGCCGTGCTGCTGCTCTACCTCAACGCCGTGTTCAGCTTCCTCGACCTCCTCCGGCTGCACTACTTCCCGTTGATCGGGCTGGCGATCGTCGCCGGTGGGGTGCTCGCCGGTCAGGGCATCGCCAACGAGCGCAAGTGGGGCTACGGGCTCGGCATTGTCATGGCGTTCCTGCCGTTCGTACTGCGCGTGTACTACGCGGGCGTCGGCAACGTTCTCACCACCGACGCTCTGACGCTGCTGTTCGAGATCGCGCTGGTGGCCCTGCTGCTGCACCCGCAGAGCCGCGACTACCAACGCATCTGGTTCAAGTGACCCGGCAGTGACCGGCTAGCCCAGCGTTCCGACGGGGACGTCGCGGAAGGGAACGTCCTTGTCGACCCTCGGCTCTCCCGGGAGGCCGAGCACCCGCTCGCCGATGATGTTGCGCAGCACCTCGTCGGTGCCCCCGGCGATGGCCATGGCGGGGATCCAGAGCTGCATGTCGGTGTACCGGTCGTGCAGCATCGTCCCGGGGCCGCGTAGCGCGTCGAGGAACTTGTCGGCCTTTCGGCCGAGGTTGGTGACCGCCAGCTTGGCCACGGAGCCCTCCGGGCCGGGGATCTGTCCCTGCATGAGTTTCGAGACCGCCCGGTAGCCGAGGTACTGCAGGCACTTCGACTCGATGTAGATCTGCGCCGCCAGCTGGCGCACGTGGGGGTTGTCGGCGACGCCGCGGGCGTGCAGGTCCTCGAGCATGTTCTCGTAGCCGAATCCGGTGCCGCCCATGCTCGTGCCGATCGACATTCGCTCGTTCATCAGCGTCGTCACGGCGACGCCCCACCCGTTGCCCTCCTGGTCGACGCGCTGCGAGTCGGGGACGCGCACGTCGTCGAAGAACACCTCGTTGAACGACGCCCCGCCGGTCATCTGCCGCAGCGGCCGCACGGTGACACCGGGGGCGTGCATGTCGACGATGAAGTAGGTGCAGCCGCGGTGCTTCGGCACGTCCCAGTTGCTGCGCGCCAGCAGGATGCCGAAGTTGGCGTAGTGGGCAGCCGACGTCCACACCTTCTGGCCGTTGACGACCCACTCCTCGCCGTCGCGCACGGCGCGGGTCGTGACCGCGGCGACGTCGGACCCCGCAGCCGGCTCGCTGAACAGCTGGCACCAGATCTCGTCGCCGCGCAAGAGGGGCGTTAGGTAGCGCTGCTTCTGCTCCTCTGTGCCGTGGGCGATGATCGTCGGCCCCGCCATGCCCTCGCCGATGATGTTGATCGTCGGCGGCGCACCGGCGGCCGCCGCCTCCTGTCCCCACACGATGCGCTGCGAGATGCCGAGGCCGCGCCCGCCGTACTCCTTGGGCCAACCGAGCCCGGCGTAGCCGCCGTCGAACAGCTCCTGCTGCCACGCCCGGCCGCGCTCGACGTAGTCGGTGTCCTCCACGTCGGCGAACACCAGCGACTCGCCACCGCGCTCAGCGTCGACCTTGTACGGCCCCACGTGCTCGGCCAGCCAGGCCCGGGCCTCGGCGCGGAAGGCGGCGTCCTCGGGAGTGTCGTCGAAATCCATACGGGCGAGCGTACGACGTAGGGTCACGGGCATGAGAACCATCAAGGGCATCGAGGAGCTGAAGCAGCTGGCGGGGCAGGAGCTCGGGTCGGGCGACTGGCACGAGGTCACCCAAGAGCAGATCAACCAGTTCGCCGACGCCACCGGCGATCATCAGTGGATCCACACCGACGTGGAGCGGGCCAAGAAGGGGCCGTTCGGGGGGCCCATCGCCCACGGGTACTTCACCCTCTCGATCATCCCCGTGCTCCTGCGCGACGTGATGAGCGTCGAGGGCATGCGCATGGGCATCAACTACGGCCTCAACAAGCTGCGCTTCCCGGCGCCCGTGCCGATCGGGTCGAAGATCCGGGCGAACGTGAAGTGCGCATCGGTGGAGGAGGTCTCCGGCGGCCTCCAGGGCACCTTCGACGTCACCGTCGAGGTCGACGGCCAGGACAAACCCGGCTGCGTCGCCCAGGTGATCTACCGCTACTACAACTGACGAATCCCGCGCATGACGTCGAGGGATCGGTCGATCAGCGACCGGTATCTCGACGTCACCCGGAATATGCGCGCTTACACGCGCGGGACGGTGGTTGACGACGACGTCGGCACGGGGGTCGTTGTCCGCTCTGTGGGCGCCAGCGTGGTCGTCGTCGAGGTCGAGGTGGTCGTAGACGGGGTGTCGGTCACGGGCGGCCCGGGCGTGCCGACGACGGCGTCGGGACGCAGGTCGACGAAGACGCGTTGGGCGTCGGGGCCCAGGTACACGACCGACTGGCCACCAGCGGCGGTGCCGACCCGTCCCGGCACGACCACGTTGGTGATGGAGCGCGGGTCGATTCGCCGGGCGAGGGCGGCCAGCTGCAGCAGCGGCCCTGGTCCGCTGTCGAGCGCGGCATGGCGCAGCAGCACGCCGATCCAGCGGCGCAGGCCGTTGTCATTGCCGACCTCGTGGCGCATCTTGCCCAGCGCGGCCAGCACGAGATTGCCCTGGTTGCCCGAACGCGTGAAGTCGCCGGCGGCCACGTCGTGGCGATCGCGTGAGTACGCGAGGGCGGCGCCGCCGTCGAAGTGGTGCCAACCCGGTTGGAAGCGCGCGCCGGAGTAACCGTCGTTCATGCGCCGCTCGACGTTGACGTCGACGCCGCCCAGCTCGTTGACGATGTCGGTGAAGCCCTGGAAGCCCGTGACGACGTAGTACTGCACGGGTAGTCCGGTGAGCCGGCGGATCGTCTCGGCCATCAGCGTGGGCCCACCGAGCGCCATCGCGTTGGTGAGCTTGCCGTTGCCGTGGCCCGGGATCTGCACCCACGAGTCGCGGGGAAACCCGAGCAGCGTGCCCTGCCGGCTCTGCGGGTTCACGCAGAGCAGGTGGATGGCGTCACCGTGGGCCCGGCGGGGGTCGTCGCCGGCACGCGCGTCCGTGCCCACGGTGAGGACGAAGACGAGGCCTGACGGCACCGGCACGCTGCTCGTGAACGGGATCGGCGCCCCGAACGGCACGCCGGTGGCGGGAAGGATGCCGCCGGCGTTGGCGGGCTCGGGAATCGGCGGCCGGCCGAGGTCGGGCGGCGGCAACACGATCGTCGGCGCGAGCGGCGCCGTCGACGTCGGAGCGGGGAGCTTCCCGATGTGCAGGTCGCGGTGCGAGCCGCCCGACGAGCACGCCGCGGCCGCCAACGCGACCGTCACGGCTATCGCCGCCAGCCGTCTCACTTCCTGCGGCGGAGGTACGACGCGAGACCGTCCTCGAGCCGGGTACGGGGGAGCCCGGGCAGGGCCGCGACCAGGGGCGCGGTGTCGGCGAGGGCGTCGTTCAGCAGGAACTCCACGGCGTCAGGTGTCAGCGGCGGGCCGGGCGCGTGGCCGAGTGCCCGCGCCGCCGTACGGATCATCCCGGCGGGCACGTGCAGCAGCCGGCGGCGCCGTCCGAGCACCCGCAACAGCGTTCGCTCCACATCGTCCATCGTGAGCCGCTCCGGTCCACCGATCTCGAAGGTACCTTCCGTCCCGCGATCGAGGGCTTCACCGAAGGCCCACGCCACGTCCCGCACGAACACGGGCTCGAGTCGCTGCGTGCCCGGCCCGATGACGGGCATCAGCGGGAGGCGTGCCAACGGGACGAACCGGTTGAGGGCAACGTCGCGCGGCCCGAACACCCACGACGGACGCAGCACGAAATGCGACAGGCCGCTCTCTCGGACCGCTGCCTCGGCCGCACCCTTGGCGCGGAACCAGTGCTTCGGTCCGCGAGGATCCGCTCCCGCGCCCGACAGGTAGAGGAAGCGCGCCACGCCGGCGTCCCTGGCCGCGCCGACCTGCGACTCGGTGCC
>VAXF01000125.1 GCA_005888395.1 Actinomycetota bacterium
AGGAGCACTCGGCGCTGCACTCGTCCAACTGGCGGATGGGCCGGCTCCTCGCACGCGAGGGCGTCCGCGTCTTCCAGATCGAGACCACGCTCAACAACGACACGTTCCCGCAGCCGTTCGCGTTCCTGCAGAAGCGGGAGTGGGAGTGGACGGCGCGCGACCGGGCCACCTACCTGGGGTCGGCGAAGTCGTTGGAGCGCACGCCGCGGCGGCTGGCCCGCCAGATCTTCCAGTCGATCAAGGCGCCGCACCGGCTCACGAGCGTGCAGGCGGGCGAGGTCGAGGCCGTGCACGCCCTGACGACCGCCAACGTCTACCGCCAGCAGCTCGTGCCGGTCGAGGGCCAGACCGACGTGCTGACGATGGGCCTGCCCTACATCTGCCCGTACAACGTCAACTCGGTGATGAACCCGATCCTCGTGATGTGCCTCGGGCTCGGCTACTTCTTCAACCTGTACCGGGGCCAGCCGCTCGTGCGGCGCGGTGGCGTCGTCATCATGAGCCACCCGACGCCCTGGGAGTTCCACCCCGTGCACCACCCGAGCTACATCGACTTCTTCGAGCAGGTCCTCGCCGAGACGACCGACCCCCTCGAGCTGGAGGCCAAGTACGAGGAGCAGTTCGCCACCGACCCGTGGTACGTCCACCTCTACCGCACCAGCCACGCGTACCACGGCGTCCATCCCTTCTACATGTGGTACTGGGGCGCGCACGCCCTCCAGCACCTGGGCGGCGTGATCGTGGTCGGCGGCGACACGAAGGCGGTTCGCCGGATGGGCTTCAAGCCGGCGACGACCCTCCGCGACGCGCTGGAGATGGCCGAGGACGTCGTCGGCCGCGAGCCGACCGTCACCCACCTCCACTCGCCGCCGATCCTGATGGCCGACGTCACATGAGGACGCAGCTGCGCCTGCGAGTCAAGCCCGCGTTCCCGGTCGGCCCGCCCACCTGGCCGGGCGACGTGGCCCGCCCGCCTGTCGAACCGCGTACCGGGGTCGACTACGACACGGCGTGGTCGCGGCGCTATCCGGCCCGACTGGCGCGCGCCCTCGTCGTCGACGGCGTGCTCCGGCCGGCCATGCAGCTGCTCGCGGGCCCGGTCGTCCACGGCCTCGACCGGCTCGACGACCTCGACGAGCCGGCCATCTTCGCGGCCAACCACCGCAGCCACCTCGACACACCCGTGCTCCTGACGTCGCTGCCCAACCGCTGGCGCCACCGGGTCGCCGTCGCGGCCGGCGCCGACTACTTCTTCGACACGCGGGCGAAGGGCGCGGTGGCTGCGCTGACGCTCGGCGCGGTGCCCATCGAGCGCACGCGCGTGAGCCGGCGCTCCACCGACCAGGTCGCCGCCCTCCTCGACGAGGGCTGGAGCCTCGTCGTGTTCCCCGAGGGCGGGCGCAGCCCCGATGGGTGGGGCCAGACGTTCCGCGCCGGCGCCGCCTACCTCAGCCTCCGCTGCGGCCATCCCGTCGTCCCCGTGCACCTCGAGGGCACGCGCCGAATCCTGCGCCCCGGCGCCACCCGGCCGGCGCTCTCGGGCGGACCCGTCCACGTGACGTTCGGCACGCCGATGCGCGCCGGCGACGACGAGGACGTGCGCTCCCTGTCGGCGCGCATCGAGCGGGCAGTGGCGGCACTCGCCGACGAGCAGGCGAACGACTGGTGGACGGCTCGGCGCCGGGCCGCGGCGGGCGCGACCCCCGCGCTCACCGGCCCCGACGCGTCCGGCTGGCGACGGACGTGGGCGCTGGGCGACGGCAGGCGCGGTGGTCGGCGACGCCGCGCGCCCTGGCCGTCGTAGGTGGGGCACGTCACGCAGCTACGACTTTTCCCCCTCCGTGCACACCAGGTGTGACCGCAGTGGCCAAAGGTCGCGGGTTGCCGCTCGAGCCCTCGTCCGACGAGCTTCACGACCTCGGCGGCGCCGCGCTCGACCTCGTCGTCGACTTCGTCGGCAGGCGTCCCACCGCGCCCGCCGTTGACCTCGACGGCGCCCACGACCTCGTCGACACGTTGCTGGCACCGCCGCCGGAGGAAGGCCGCCCGTTCGCCGACCTCCTCTCGTTGATCGGCGACGCCGCCGACGTCGCCGTCGACACCGCGGGGCCGGGCTATATGGCCTACATCCCCGGCGGCGGCCTGCCCGGGGCCGCCATCGCCGAGCTCGTGACACTCGCCGTCAACCGGTACCCGACCGTCGCCGCGCTCGCGCCCGGGCTCACCGCCGTCGAGGCAAGCGTGGCCCGCTGGCTCTGCGACATCGTCGGCTTCCCGCCGGAAGCACAGGGCATTCTCACGTCGGGTGGGTCGATGGCCACGTTCTCGGCGATCGTCGCCGCCCGTCACGCGCGGTTGGGCGACGACGCGTCGGACGGGGTGCTGTACGTGTCCGACCAGATCCACCATTCGGTGGCCAAAGCGGCGCGACTCGCCGGGCTCCCCGAGCGTGCCGTGCGCGTGCTGCCCGCCGATGGCGACCTGCGTCTCGACGCCGGCGGGCTCGCGGATGCGATCGAGGCCGACCGCGCCGCGGGGCGCCGGCCGTTCCTGGTCGTCGCCAGCGCGGGCACGACGAACACGGGCGCCGTCGACCCGCTCGCGGACATAGCGGGCGTCGCCCGCATCCACGACGTCTGGCTTCACGTCGACGCCGCGTACGGCGGGTTCTTCCTGTTGACCGACCGCGGCCGGGCCCGCTTCGCGGGCATCGAACGCGCCGACTCGGTCACGCTCGACCCGCACAAGGGGATGTTCCTGCCTTACGGCACGGGCGCGCTCGTGGTCCGTGACGGTGACGCCCTGCGCGCCGCCCACCGCGTCGGCGCGATCTACCTCCAGGACCTGGCTCCCGGCGCGCTCCCCGACTTCGCCGACTACTCACCCGAGCTCTCGCGTGAGCTGCGGGGCCTGCGCGTCTGGCTCCCACTTCACCTCCACGGCGTGGGCGCCTTCAGGCACGCGCTCGACGAGAAGCTCGACCTCGCGCGCGCCGTCCACGAGGCGGTGGCCGGGCTGCCCGAGCTCGAGCTGCCGTGGGAGACCGAGCTGTCGGTCGTCGCCTTCCGCCACCGTGACGGCGACGACGCCGGGCGCCGCCTGCTCGAGCGCGTCAACGCCTCGCGCCGCGTCTTCCTCTCCAGCACGACGGTCGACGACCGTTTCGTCGTGCGCGTCTGCATTCTCAGCCACCGCACCCACCGCGACCGCGTCGACGAGGCCATCGAGCTGATCCGCTCGGCCGTCTGACCAGCGATCGTCGTAGCCTGGCGGGCCATGGCCACGCCGACGAACGACGAAGTCACCATCGATGTCTCCGCGCCCCCGGAGCGCGTGTACGGGCTGATCTCCGACATCACCCGTATGGGCGAGTGGAGCCCCGAATGCCGCCGGTGCGAGTGGATCGACGGGGCGACCGGACCGGCGGTCGGGGCGCGCTTCCGCGGGCACAACCGCCTCGGTCCGCTCCGGTGGTCGACGACGTCGAAGGTCGTCGCGGCCGATCCGGGGCGAGAGTTCGCCTTCACCGTCATCCTCGGCGACCGGGACGAGACTCGCTGGCGCTACCGGCTGGAGCCGACCGGCTCGGGGACGTCGATCACCGAGTCCTACGAGTTCGTATGGGCTCCGCTGCGCATCCGACTTGGAAACATGTTCATGCCTCGCCCCCGGCTGCTCAATCAAGGCATGCGCAAGACGTTGGCGCGGATCAAGACCGCCGCCGAAGCCCAGACCGGTCCACCCCCACCGTCTGGCTAGGGTCGACCGGCGTGCGCATCGGGCTCGACGTGTCGCAGCAGCAGCTCGAGTGGCCCGAGATCGGGCGCCGGGCCAGGCTCGCCGACGACCTCGGCTTCGACGGCATCTGGCTCTTCGACCATTTCAAGACGATGTACGGCGAGTCGGGCGGACCGTGTTTCGAGGCCTGGACGTCGCTGGCCGCGTTGGCCGCGATCACCGAGCGCGCCCGGCTCGGGATCCTCATCACCGGCATGACCTACCGGCACCCGTCGGTGCTCGCGAGCGAGGCCGTCACCGTCGACCACGTCTCGGGTGGCCGCCTCGAGCTCTCGCTCGGCGCGGCGTGGTTCGAGGAGGAGCACCGCGAGCTCGGCATCGAGTTCCCGCCCACCGGCGAGCGCGTCAGCCGCTTCGAGGAGTACGTGCAGGTGGTGCACCTGCTGCTGACCGAGGACGACGTCTCCTTCGACGGCCGCTGGCACCGTCTCGACCGCGCCACCTACCGGCCCCGGCCGGTGCAGCAGCCGCACCCACCGATCTGGATCGGCGCCA
>VAXF01000126.1 GCA_005888395.1 Actinomycetota bacterium
TGCGCTCGCCAGGTGACAGCCGGCTGCTCGGCCTCACCACGTGCTCGGCGCCGATCCCGAACTTGGCCAGCAGCGACCGCGCCTCGTCGACGGGCAAGCCGGTGCGCCGCAGCACCACGTCGAGCACCGACTGCCCGGCGAGCGCCCCGCGCGCCTGGTCCATCTCCCCGATGGCGACGCCGGGGCCGAGCCACCGGCGGCCCCCGGCGAGCGGGACCTCACCGAGGAGGGCCCGGAGCAGCGTCGTCTTGCCGCTGCCGTTCGGCCCGAGGATCGCCACCCGTTCCTGCCACCCGATCGCGAGATCGACGGGGCCGAGCCGGAACGCGCCCAGCTCCACCACCGCTCCCTCGAGCCGGGCCACGACGTCGCCGCTCCGGGCCTCGGGCTTCAGCTCGAGTCGGAGCCGCCAGCCCTCCCACGGCTTCTCGACCACGGCGAGCTGGGCGAGCTTGCGCTCGGTGGCGCGCACCTTGGAGGCCTGCTTCTCGGTGCGGTTGACGCGAAAGTCGCGCTGGGCCTTGTCGTGGTCGGGCGCCTTCTTCTTGGCGGTCCGGGCGCCCTGCTCTGCCCACGATCGCTGGGACCGCATCCGGTCCACGAGCCGGCGCCGCTCGGCCTGGAACTTGTCGTGCGCCTCGTACTGCTGCGTGCGCGCGAGCGCGCGAGCCGCGACATAGTCGCTCCAGCCGCCGGCGAACTCTCGCGCCCGGTGGCTGTGCTCGTCGAGCTCGACGACGCGCTCGACGCAGCGATCAAGGAGCGCGCGGTCGTGTGACACGACGACGACCGCGCCCGCGATGCCGTCGAGGAACCGCTCGAGACGCTCGAGCCCGTCGAAGTCGAGGTTGTTGGTCGGCTCGTCGAGGAGGAGCACGTCGAAGCGCGACAGGAGGATGGCCGCCAGCGCGGCGCGCGCCGCCTGGCCCCCCGACAACACGCCCACCTCGACCGCGAGCCGGTCGGGCGGAAGACCGAGGTCGGCGCACACCACGGCCGCACGAGGCTCGAGGTCGGCGCCGCCGAGGGCCAGGAAGCGCTCGAGGGCGGCCGTGTAGTCGTCGACGAGCTCGGGGTCGCGCGCCATGGCGGTCGTCAGCCGCTCCAACTCGGCTTCGGCTGCGCCCACGCCCGTACGACGGGCCAGGTAGGCGACCAGCGTCTCGCCCGGCCGGGCGTCGGGCTCCTGGGGCAGGTACCCGACCGTCAGCGTGCGGGGCGAGCGCTCGACCCGGCCGCCGTCGGGCTCCTCGAGACCGCCCAGCATCCGCAGGAGCGTCGACTTGCCCACGCCGTTCGGCCCGACGACGCCGATCCGGCTTCGGTCGTGCACGGTGACGGATACGTCGTCGAGCACGACCTGGCCGCCGCGGTGCTCAACGAGGTGCGACGCGCTCAGCACGAACGGAAACCGTACGGGCCGCCGACCCGCGCACCACTACCCTTTTTCCGTGGCCGAGAGCTATCTGGACGCAGTGCGCGAGCGCGTCGTCGTGTTCGACGGCGCCTTCGGCACCTACATCCAGCAGTGCGACCTCAGCGCCGAGGACTTCGGGGGCCCCGAGCTCGAAGGCTGCAACGAACACGTCGTCCTGACGCGGCCCGACGTCATCGAGGGCATGCACCGCTCGTTCCTCGAGATCGGCGTGGACGCGGTCGAGACGGCGACCTTCGGCGCCTTCGCGGTCACGCTCGGCGAGTACGGCATCGCCGACAAGACCCACGAGATCAACCTCGCGGCCGCGTCGATCGCTCGGCGGGTGGCCGACGAGCACGCCACGCCCGACCGGCCCCGGTGGGTGGCGGGGTCGATGGGCCCCGGCACCAAGCTGCCCTCGCTCGGCCAGATCCGGTTCGCCGACCTGCGCGACGCCTACGAGGTCCAGGCGCTCGGGCTGCTCGAGGGCGGTGTCGACCTGCTGCTCGTCGAGACCGTCTACGACCTGCTCCAGGCCAAGGCGGCGATGATCGCCTGTCGCCGGGCGATGGCCGCCGTCGGTCGCGAGGTGCCGCTGCAGGTTCAAGTCACGATGGAGACGACCGGCCGCATGCTCGTCGGCAGCGAGATCGGGGCCGCCCTCACAGCGATCGACGCCATGCAACCCGACGTCATCGGCCTCAACTGCGCGACCGGGCCGCGCGAGATGCACGAGCACCTGCGCTTCTTGTCGCGCCACTCCCGCCGGCCGATCTCGTGCCTCCCCAACGCGGGACTGCCCTCGGTCGTCGAAGGCCGTACCCACTACGACCTCACGCCGGACGAGCTGGCCGAGCATCACGAGCGCTTCATCAGCGAGCTCGGCGTGTCGGTGGTCGGTGGCTGCTGTGGCACGACCTCCGAGCACATCGGGCGCGTGATCGAGCGCTGCCGTGAGCTGACGCCGGCTCCGCGTGTGCCGCTTTACGAGCCGGGCGCCACGTCGATCTACACCAACGTTCCCTTCGAGCAGGAAACGTCGTTCCTCGTCGTCGGCGAGCGCACCAACGCCAACGGCTCGAAGAAGTTCCGCGACGCGATGCTCGAGCAGGACTGGGACACCTGTGTGCAGATGGCGCGCGAGCAGATCAAGGAGGGGGCCCACGTCCTCGACGTCTGCGTCGACTACGTCGGCCGCGACGGCGCTGCCGACATGGACGAGATCGCGTCACGGTTCGCCACCCAGGCCAGCGCGCCGCTCGTGCTCGACTCCACCGAGCCCCAGGTGCTCGAGGCCGGGCTCCAGTGGATCGGCGGACGCGCCGTGCTCAACTCGGCCAACCTCGAGGACGGCGAGGCCGAGGGGTGCCGGCTCGACCGCGTGTTCAAGCTGGCGCGTGAGTACGGCGCGGCCGTTATCTGCATGCTCATCGACGAGCAGGGCCAGGCCCGCGACGTCGAGTGGAAGCTTCGTATCGCCCACCGCATCCACGACCTGGCCACGCAACGCTACGGGCTCGAGCCGTCCGACCTGATCTTCGACGCCCTCACGTTCCCGCTCTCGACTGGCGACGACGACCTTCGCCGCGACGCGATGGCGACGATCGACGCCATCCGGCGCATCAAGGCCGAGCTACCGGGTGTGTTCACGGTGCTGGGCGTGTCGAACGTGTCGTTCGGGCTCAACCCGGCTGCCCGCCACGTCCTCAACTCGGTGTTCCTCCACGAGTGCGTGGAGGCGGGGCTCGACGCCGCCATCGTCCACGCCGCCCGCATCATGCCGTTGAACCGCATCGACGAGCACCAGCGCGAGGTGTGCCTCGACCTCGTCTACGACCGCCGGAAGCGGGGGTACGACCCGCTCCAGGAGCTGCTGGCGATCTTCCAGAACGTGTCGGCCGCGGCCGTCGAGCGCGAGGACCGCAGCGGCTGGCCGGTCGAAGAGCGTCTCAAGCACCGGATCATCGACGGCGACCGCGACGGGCTCGAAACCGACCTCGACGAGGCGCTGCAGACGCGCAGCGCGCTCTCGGTGATCAACGACGTGCTCCTCGACGGCATGAAGGTGGTGGGCGACCTCTTCGCGTCCGGCGAGATGCAGTTGCCGTTCGTCCTCCAGTCGGCCGAGGCCATGAAGACCGCCGTCGCCTACCTCGAGCCGCACATGGAGAAGGACGACCAGGGCGGCAAGGGCCGCGTGGTCATCGGCACCGTGAAGGGCGACGTCCACGACATCGGCAAGAACCTGGTCGACATCATCCTCACCAACAACGGATACGAGGTGCACAACCTCGGCATCAAGGTGCCGATCACCGATCTCATCGCCAAGGCCGAGGAGGTGGCGGCCGACGCGCTCGGCATGAGTGGGCTGCTGGTCAAGAGCACGCTGATCATGCGTGAGAACCTCCAGGAGCTGAACGAGCGCGGGCTGGCCCACATCCCGGTGCTGCTCGGTGGTGCGGCTCTGACGCGCTCCTACGTCGAGCAGGACCTGCGCAAGGTGTACGAGGGCCGCGTCTTCTACGGAAAGGACGCCTTCGAGGGTCTGCGCACGATGGACCGGCTCATGGAGCTCAAGCGCACGGGCGCCGAAGACCCGTCATTCGGGCGCGAGCTCACCGGGCGGGTGCTGCCGTCGAGGGAGAAGAAGGTCGTCGACGCGTCGACGATCCCGTCGCGCTCGCCCGACGTCGAGACCGACAACCCGGTGTTCGCGCCGCCGTTCCTCGGCTCGCGCGTGGTCAAGGGGATCGCGATCGACGACATCGCCGCCTATCTCAACGAGACCGCGCTCTTCCGCAACCAGTGGCAGTTCCGGCCCGAGGGCGGCGAGAACGACGAGCAGTTCAAGACCCGCATCCGGCCCCTGCTGCGCGACGAGCTCGCCTCGGCAAGGGAGTCGGGAGTGCTCGTGCCCCAGGTCGTCTACGGCTACTTCCCGGCCAACGGCGACGGCAACGACCTGGTCATCTGGAAGGACGAAGACCGAACGGCGGAGTGGGTGCGGTTCGCGTTCCCGCGCCAGAGCACCGAGCCGTGGCTGTGCATCGC
>VAXF01000183.1 GCA_005888395.1 Actinomycetota bacterium
CATTACCGCCGCCGGCCAGGTGTTCCGGATGGCGATGTACCACCCGAACCACCCGGACAAGGACTACAAGATCGCCAACCTGGTCGAGGTGTTCGACGAGCCGCGGGCCATCGCGTGGAAGCCCGGGACGGAGTCGCCCGAGACCGGGGAGCTCAGCTTCGGCGGCTGGATCTGGCGCTACGACCTCGAGGCGACCGGCCCGTCGCGGACGACGGTGACGCTGACGTACGACTGGTCAGCGGTCCCGCCCGAGGTGCGCGAGCACCTCCAGTTCCCGCCGTTCGGGCACGATCACCTCGACAACTCGCTGCAACACCTGTCCGACCTCGTCGCCTAGGTACCCGAAGCCTCGAACCGACGGAATCCCACGACAGGCATGAACCGGGTGAGCTCGCGAAGATCCTCTTCGGTCTTGGGAAAGGGATAGTTCACGAGGGCGAGTCCGAATCGCATGGCCAGCGGTCGCTCCTCTTTTGCCTTCCGGTGGATCTCATAGGCCTCTTGCAATTCCACGATCCTTTGCGTGGGTTCGAATCGCCGCCGACCGATCCAAACACCTGAAGAAGGCGCGGCTTGGACGTTGCGGAACCAGTCTGACTTGTCACCCCAAGCGGAGGTGACGAAAACCTCGCCGGTCTCCCGATCAGTGTGAAGGCGATCCACGACTGTGCGATAGACGCGACCGCTCTTACGTCCTCGATGTTCGATCAGCACGTAGAACCGCCCCAGCATCGCCCGCAGCGGGGTGCGGTAGAGCAGGACCGGTGTGCGCAGGAACGCGCGCATGAGCGGCTTGTGTGGATCCGTGAGCTTCGGACTGCCGTTCCGAGATCGCGGACTCACTTGTGTTCCTCGTTCCTGTCCCCGGACGCAGCTATTTCGCGTCGGAACACTATTCCTTCCACTTATGGCCGACCTCGAAATCAGCGGGTCCCGCGAGCAGGGCAGAATCGGGAGTCCTACGATCGGCCCGAGCGACCCAGAAAGGGGTGCCGATGGCCTGGACCATGAAGGTGAACCTCCTCGAGTCATGCAGCTGCGCGGCGCTTTGCCCTTGCGTGCTCGGGCCGGCCAAGCCCGATCAGGAGTGGTGCTCGGGCGTCTTCGGCATGGAGGTCACCGAGGGAAACTCCGACGGCGTCGACCTGTCGGGCGCGAAGATCGTGATGCACTTCCAGCTGCCTGGCGACTTCCTCGGCGGGATCGACAAGGCCAAGCTGTACCTCGACCCGAGCGTGTCCGACGCACAGCGCGCCGAGATCGACGCCATCTTCCACGGCGAGAAGGGCGGCCTGTGGGGCGGCATGCGTGAGGCCATCAAGGAATGGCTTCCCTCGACGGTCGCCAAGATCGCCTTTGGAGGCAAGAGCGCCCCCGGCGTCACCGTCGAGGGCTTCGGCCAGGTCGTCCTCCAGCCGATCACTGTCGAAGACGGCGGGGCGCCGACCCAGATCGTCGCGGCACCCGTCATCGCCGGCTTCGGCATGATGTCGGAGAACCTCGCGTTCGCCCATGGCACGAAGTTCTCCGATCCCGACCTGCGGCCGTGGGAGAGCCTCGGCGCCGGCGGGCTCGTGCCCGACGCCGTGGTGTGGACCGGCTGACACCGACGGCCGTCGCGGCCGTTCCACCGGCGGTCGCCCGGCAGCGCAACGCCATCCTCGTCACCCTGCTCGCCCTCGCCGCCGCAGGATGGATCGTCTTCCTGAACCAGGCCCGCCAGCCGATGGGCATGCACGCGGCCATGGGCCCCGACCTCACGATGGGCAGGTCGTGGCCGCTGTTCCTCGCCATGTGGGTGGCGATGATGGTGGCCATGATGTTCCCCGCCGCCGTTCCCATGGTCCTCATGTACGGCCGCATGAAGCGCAACGACCCGTCGTCGATCGCGCTGTTCACCGGCTCGTACATCGCGTTGTGGTTCGCCTTCGGTGTCGTCGCCTATCTGCTCAGCGCGATGGTCGAGTCGGCAGCGTCGGGCTCGGAGTGGGTGGCGATGAACTGGGGACGGGCCGGCGGCGTCCTGCTCGTGCTCGCCGGCGTCTATCAGCTAACGCCGTTGAAGGACATCTGCCTGCGCCACTGCCGCACCCCGCTGTCGTTCGTGATGACGCGGTGGCGTGACGGACGCGGCGGCGCGGTGCGGATGGGCCTGGCCCACGGCCTCTTCTGCATGGGCTGCTGCTGGCTCCTGTTCCTCATCCTCATACCGCTCGGCGTCATGAACGTCGCCGCCATGGTCGCAGTGGCCCTGGTCGTGTTCGCCGAGAAGGCCGAGCCGCACGGCCGAGGCATCGGCTTGCTCGCGGCCGTCGCGATGATCGGTTACGGCGTCGCCGTCGCGGGCCACCCATCGCTGCTGCCCACCGTCGCCTGACGGGTAAGGCGCGATGAAGGTCGGCCTCTTCTTCGAGCACCAGCTGCCCCGGCCCTGGGACGACCATGCCGAGTGCACCGTGCTCGAGGAGGCCATCGAGCAGTGCGAGCTGGCCGACCGCATCGGCGTCCACACCACCTGGGTGGTCGAGCACCACTTTCTCGAGGAGTACAGCCACTCGTCGGCCCCCGAGGTCTTCCTGGCCGCCGTCTCCCAGCGGACGAAGCACCTGCGACTGGGCCACGGCATCGTGCAAACCCCGCCCGCGTACAACCATCCCGCCCGCGTCGCCGAGCGCATCGCCACTCTCGACCTCCTGTCGCGGGGCCGGGTCGAGTTCGGCACGGGGGAGTCGTCCTCGGAGGCCGAGCTGGGCGGCTTCGGCATCGACCCGGCGGCCAAGCGGGCCATGTGGGACGAGGGCACCCGCGTCGCCCTGCGCTGCATGACCGAGACGCCCTTCACCGGCCACGCCGGCGACCACGTCACCATGCCGCCGCGCAACGTGGTGCCCAAGCCCTACCAGCGGCCCCACCCGCCCGTGTGGGTGGCCTGCACCCGGCGGGAGACGATCCACCTCGCCGCGCAGCGCGGCATCGGCGCGCTTTCGTTCGCCTTCTTCGACCCCGAGGAGGCCCGCCACTGGGTGGACGACTACTACGGAACGCTGGACGCCGAGGGCGTTCCCATCGGCGACGCGGTGAACGCCAACCTCGCCTGCGTCACCACCTTCATGTGCCACCCCGACGAGGCCGAGGCCATCGCCCGCGGCGCGGAAGGCACCAACTTCTTCGGCTACTCCCTCGCGCACTACTACGTGTTCGGCCGCCACCGCCCCGGCACGACCGACGTGTGGGCGGAGTATCAGCAGCGGCGGGCCGATGCCGGCTACGACCCGGCGGCGTTGCGGGCCACGGACTCGCTCACCGCCAAGTCGGGCGCGGCCGATGGCGCTGGCGCCCTGCGGGGCGCCGTCGGCACGCCCGCCCAGGTGCGCGAATACCTGCGCCGGTACGAGGACTACGGCGTCGACCAGGTCATCCTTGCCTCGCAGACAGGCAAGAACCGCCACGAGCACGTCATGGAGAGCCTCGAGCTGTTCGGGCGCGAGGTGCTCCCCGAGTTCATCGAGCGCGACGAGCAGGCCGCGTCCAACAAGGCCGGCCGCCTCGAGCCCGTGATCGAGAAGGTCCTCGCCCGCAAGCCACCCGAGGACCATCCCCCGCTTCCCGATCCCGACTACGAGTTCCCGGCCATCCCCCGTTCCATGGCCGACCGCGAGAGCGCCGACGCATTCCACGCCTGGCTCGACGACTACGCCCGCAAGGCCGCCGCCGGCGAGGACGTGAGCCGGCGCCTCTCGAAGCCCAGCCGCGCCGACATGCCGTGAGCATTCGTCTCTCGCGGGAGGAAGCGTGGGAAGTGCTGGCGGCCGCCCACACCGGCATCCTCACCACCCTGCGGGCCGACGGCATGCCGATCGCGTTGCCGGTGTGGTTCGTGGCGCTCGACGAACGCGTCTACGTCGGCACTCCCGCGCGCACCAAGAAGGTCGCCCGGGTCAGACGCGACCCCCGGGTCTCGTTCCTCGTCGAGTCGGGCGCGCGCTGGGCCGAGCTCGTCGGCGTGCACCTGACGGGCCGCGCCCGCGTCGTCGACGAGCCCGACCTGGTGGCCCGCGTCGTCGACGCCCTGAACGAGAAGTACCGCGCCTTTCGCACTCCGCCCGAGGCGATGCCCGAGGGCACCCGCCGCTACTACGACGTCGCGAGGGCGGTGCTCGAGATCGTTCCCGACGAGCGCGTCCTCACCTGGGACAACAGCCGCCTCGGCATCGAGGACTGACCCGGCGGGGCCCAGGTTTTCTGGCATGAGATCGAGAAATCGGTCGCCAGGCGCCCGGTAACTCTCCCTCACGCGCCCGGGCGGGTCCCTTGCTCATGGATGCGCGAACGACGGCGCGTCGTCGACGAGGAAGTCGAGATCGTCCACGTAGCAGTACCACCAGTCCTCACCGGGTTCGTAGGACTGGATGATCGGGTGATGCTCTGCGGTGAAGTGGGCGGTGGCGTGGCGGTTCGGCGAGTTGTCGCAACAGCCGACGTGACCGCACGACATGCA
>VAXF01000184.1:0-4108 GCA_005888395.1 Actinomycetota bacterium
TCAGCGGCACGACCTACTACTACGCCCACCTCATGGGCTACGCGCCAGACGTACACGACGACATGGCCGTCGAGGCGGGCCACGTGCTCGGGCACGTCGGGAACACCGGCGACGCGTCGGGCGGCCCCACCCACCTCCACTTCGAGGTCCACCCGAACGCCGGCCCGGCCGTCAACCCTTACTTCCTCCTGCGCGCCGTCGACCGGATCGCATCGGCGTAAGGCCCGAACCTTGGCTCAGGCGGTGGTGCGCACGCGCTCCGAGATCACCTTGCTGGAGCCACCCGGCTGCATCGTGACGCCGTAGAGGGAGTCGGCCGCCTCCATCGTGCGCTTCTGGTGGCTCACGATCAGCAGTTGGGCCTCCTCGCGGAACTCGTGAACCAGGTCGAGGAAGCGGTGGAGGTTGACGTCGTCGAGCGCGGCCTCGACCTCGTCGAGCAAATAGAAGGGCGACGGGCGCGAGCGGAACACCGCGAACAGGAACGCCAGCGCGGTGAGCGAGCGCTCGCCACCCGACAGCAGTGAGAGCTTGCGCACGTTCTTGCCCGGCGGTCGGGCCTCGAGCTCGATGCCGGTCTCGAGCAGGTTCTCGCTGTCGGTGAGCCGAAGCCGCCCGGCGCCGCCGGGGAACAGCGTCTCGAACAGCCGCTCGTAGTTCTCGGCGACGTCGGCGTAGGCGGCGCGGAACACCTCGACGATCTCGGCGTCGACGGCCCGGATGACCTTGGCCAGCTCGCGCCGTGACGACTTCACGTCGTCCAGCTGGTCCTCCAGAAAGGCGTGCCGCTCCTGCAGCGACGTGTACTCCTCGAGCGCCAGCGGGTTCACCGGGCCCATCAGGCGCAGATCACGCTCGAGCTCACGCGCCCGATCGACGGGGTTGGTGCCCGGCGCGAGTGGCGGTGCCTCGGCCGCCTCAGCCGCCTCGGGCTCGCGGTCGAAGTCGCGGCGGACGGTTTCGACGGCGGCCTCGAGCCGCATACGGACCTCGGCGTCCTCCAGCTCGGCGCGCCGCGAGCGCTCGCGCAGCTCCTCCAACTCGCGCTCGGCCGCCGACCGGTCGCGCCGCAGGCCGTCGAGACGCGTCGCCAGGGCGCGCGCCGCCTCCGACTGGCGGCGCCGCCGCTCGCGCAGGTCGGTGAGCTCGCCCTCCAGCAGCGCGAGCCGGTCGGCCACCACCGCCGCCAGCCGGTCGGTGCGCGTGAGCAGCAGCTCGACCTGCTCGCGCCGCGTGCGGGCCGACGCCCGCTCGGCCGCGTCGACGGTGAGGCGCTCCTCGACCTCCGCCAGCCGGCGCGAGAGGAACATGCGCCGCTCCTCGAGCCCGGCGGCGCGCACCTCGAGGTCGGTGCGCAGCGCGGACACTGCCGCAGCCCGCTGGTCGAGACGCTCGCGGGCCGAGCGCATGGCCGCCACCCGTTGGGCGCCGGCGGACTCCTCGGCCTCCAGCTCGGGCAGCTTGGCCTCGAGCTCGGTCACGCGCGCCTGCTCGCGTGCCACCCGCTCGGCCAGCTCGCCCAGGTGCATGCGCAGCGTGTCGTCCTCGGTGCCCACTTGGGCCCGCTCGGCCTCGAGCCGCTGGAGCGCGTCGGCCGCGGCGGTGAGGCGCTCGTCGTTTGCGTGAAGGGTGCGCACCCGCTCGGCCTCGGCCGACCGCGCCGCCACGAGCGCATCCGTCGCGTCGCGCAGGCGGTGCTCGGCGGCGAGGCACTGCGCGCCGGCGTCGGCCGCGCGCCCGCGAGCTTCGTCGAGCGCGGCCTCCACCGTGCCCACCGCGCCGCGCCCAACGCGCCAACCGGCGGCCGAGAAACGGTCGCCGGCGCGCGTGACGACGACCGCGTCGGGATGCTGCAGCACGACATCGACGGCCTCGGCCAGATCGTCGACGGCAACCGCGCCGGCGAGCAGCGCGTCGAGCAGCTGGCCGACGTCGGCGTGCGCCGAACGGACATGATCGCGAACGCGCGCCCGCCCGCGCCCCACCCCGACCTCGCTTTTGGCACCAGGATCGCGCCCCATGGCGTGCGGTTCTGGTGCCAAACCGCGAGAGGAGGACGACGCGGTGGCGCCGCCGAGGGCGAGCACGACGCCGGCGACGCCGCCTTCGGCCAGCGCGGCCACGGCGCGGCGGGCCACGTAGGGGCTCACGACCACCACCGCGGCCAGCGCGTCGCCGAGGGCGGCCTGCACCGCCTGCTCCCACCCGGGGTCGACCTGCAGCAGCTCGCTCAGCGCGCCCACGACGCCCTCGAGCTCGGTGAGGTGCTCGGCGCCACCGGCGCGGCCGCCGCTCTCGACCGCGAGCGCAAGCCCGTCGGCGCGCGAGGCCCACGCCTGTCGTTCGGCCTCCACCCCGCGCAGGCCCGACTCGGCCTCGGCGCGCGCGGTGTCGGCTTCGGTGCGCCGCGCCGTCGCGCGTTCGGCGGCGGCCGCCAGCGCTCGCTCGGCGATGTCGGCCTCCTCGATCTCGCCGCGCAGCCGAGCCGCGTCCGCGTCGAGCCGGCCGGCGCGCTGCTCGAGCCCGGCCAGGCGCGCCTCGAGCCGCGCCATCTCGGTGCGACCGCTCTCGAGCCCGGCGCGGCGCGCGCTCAACTCGCCGCGCACCTCGGCCGCCTCGCCGCCGGCCATGGCGACGCCGTTGCCCCACTGGTCCTCGAACGCCGCCCGCTCGTCGGCCAGCCCGCTCTCGGCGCGGGCGAGCTCGTCGGCGCGCGGCGTGAGCGTCGCCGCCTCGGCCCCGACCGCGGCCAGCTCCGTCCGCAGGCGTGAGCCCTCGGCCTCGAGGGCCGCGACCACGTCACTCGCGAGCGACGCCGCCCGCTCGCGCTCGGCCGACCGCCGCCGCTCCGCCAGCAGCGCCGCTAGCCCCCGCGCCCGTTCGCGCAGGGCCTCGACCCGCGCCAGCGCGTCGCCAAGCTCGTCGCCGCCGGCCGCCGACAGCGCGGCCTCGGTGGCCACGACGTCGGCGTCGAGACGGGCGAGGCGCGCCTTGACCCCCATCTCCGCTTCCGTCAGCCCGGCGCGCGCCGCGGCCGCGGCCGTCGCCCGGGCCCGCAGGCCGGCCACCTCGCGCCCGGCCAGGTAGAGCTGGAGCGCGCCCAGCTCGGCGGCCACCTCGCCGTGGCGGCGGGCCGCCTCGGCCTGGCGCTCCAGGGGCCGCAGCTGCCGGCGCACCTCCCGCAGCAGGTCCTGGAGGCGCACGAGGTTGGCCTCGGTGCCCTCGAGGCGACGCTCGGCCTTCTCCTTGCGCCGGCGGTACTTGAGGACGCCCGCGGCCTCCTCGATGACCGTGCGCCGGTCCTCGGGTCGGGCGTTGAGCACCGCGTCGAGCTGGCCCTGCGACACGATCACGTGCTGCGTGCGGCCCACCCCGCTGTCGGAGAGCAGCTCCTGGATGTCGAGCAGCCGGCACGTGACGCCGTTGATGGCGTACTCGCTCTCGCCCGAGCTGCGGAACAGCGTGCGGGTGAGGGTGACCTCCGTGAAGTCGATGGGCAGCAGGTGCGACGAGTTGTCGATGGTGAGGGTGACCTCGGCCCGGCCGAGCGCCGGGCGCTTGGAGCTGCCGGCGAAGATGACGTCCTCCATCTTCGAGGAGCGCACCGTCGAGGGCCCCTGGGCGCCCAGCACCCACGCGACGGCGTCGACGATGTTGGATTTGCCGCTGCCGTTGGGCCCGACCACCACCGTGACGCCCGGCTCGAACTCGAGGATGGTCGTCTCGGCGAAGGACTTGAAGCCCTTGAGGGTGAGCGACTTGAGGAACACGCCGGCCTCAGGCTAACGGCGGCCGGTGGCGGCGCTGAGGATGGTGCGCCTACCCGCAGATCGACCGGGTTGCCGGATTTGGTGGAATCGGGCGATTGGGGTAGGAAGACGGTTTCCACGAGCCGTTCCGACCCGTCGCGAGAAGATCGATGAAGGGTGGGCAAATGATGCCTCGGGCAAGAGTCGTTCTCCTTCCGCTGCTCTCTGTCGCGACCATCGCGTCGTTCCTGGTCAGTCTGAGCGTCGTGGCGAGCGCGCCGCCCGCAGCGGCGGTGCCGCCGTCGCCGTCACCGAACGCCGACATCTCGGTCGCGAAGAGCGTGGCGTGCAGCGTCGCC
>VAXF01000184.1:4154-4687 GCA_005888395.1 Actinomycetota bacterium
AACGGCGGCCCCGAGGACCTCACCAAGACCGTGACCCTCACCGACGACATCCCGGCGGAGACCGACTTCGTCGCGATCGCCTCCAACGACGGGTGGGACACCCCCTGTCACCACACAGGCGGCGCACACGGCACGGTCACCTGCACGACGCCGACGATAAATGCGAACACCACCACCGGCCAGGTCGTCGTCGTGGCCCACATCGTCACGCCGACGGCTCCTGGGACGACGGTCACCAACACCTCCTGCGCCCACAGCGCCAACGAGAACGACCCCAACTCGAACAACAACTGCCACCAGGCCTCGTTCGTGGTGGGTGGCGGCGGTGGCGGGACCACGGGCACGACCGGGACCACCGGCACGACCGGGACGGGTACCGGCACGACCGGCACGACCGGCACCACCGGGACGACCGGCACGGGTACCGGCACGACTGGCACCACTGGGGCCACGGGCGGCGGCACCGGCACGACCGGCAGCCCCGGCGCGTTAGAGCACCGGCTCGCCGGTCCTGACCGGATCGCGACCGCAGT
>VAXF01000184.1:4713-12815 GCA_005888395.1 Actinomycetota bacterium
GCACTCGGCCGGCGCGGCCGTAATCGCCCGGTCGTTACTCTTCCCCGACGCACTGGCGGGCACCCCGCTGGCGTGCGTGAAGAACGCCCCGTTGCTGCTCACGCCGCAGGCGTCCCTCGACCCGAGGACGCAGGCCGAGCTCCAACGAGTCCTCGGCTCGGGCGGCACCGTCTACATACTGGGCGGCGCCAATGCCATCTCCCTCGGTGTCGAGAACGCCATCAGGGCCCTCGGCTACAACATCGTCCGCCTCGGTGGCGTCGACCGGTACTTCACCGCGGTGAAGATCGACGAGAGCGGTCTCAGCAGCCCGGGCACCTCGCTCGAGGCGACCGGGGTCAACTTCCCCGACGCCCTCACTGCAGGTGCGGCGGCCTGCAAGGCCGGCGGGGCGGTCGTGCTCACCGCCGGCAGCTCGATGCCGGCGGTCAGCCAGAGCTACCTCAACGCCCATCCCGGTGCGAGGTTCGCCATCGGCGGGCCGTCGGCCGCGGCCGACCCGGCGGCCACGCCGGTCGTCGGCTTCGACCGCTACGACACCGGTCGCAAGACCGCCTTACGGTTCTTCACCGGTCCGACGGTGGCGGGTCTGGCCAGCGGCACCAACTTCCCGGATGCCCTCTCCGGTGGCGCCCACATCGGCAAGAAGGGCGGCCCACTGGTGCTGACCGACCCCTTCACGCTGTCGGGCCCGACCGATGCGTACCTGAAGGCCAACGCGGCATCGCTTGCGACGATCTTCGTCTACGGCGGGTTAAACGCCGTCAGCAACCCGGTAGCCGCCCAGGCCCAGGCCGACATCGTCTAGGGACGACATCGTCTAGCGACCCCACTCAGACCTGGCACTGGGGGCAGAAGAACGAGCTGCGGCCGCCGGCCTTGACGCGGGCGATCGTGCTGCGGCAGCGACGGCAGGGCAGGCCCTCGCGGTCGTAGACCTTGTGCTGTGACTGGTAGTCGCCCAGTTCGCCGAACAGGTCGCGGTACTGCTCGTCGCCCAGCGTCGAGCCCCGGTGCTTGATGGCGTCCTGCAGGGTCTCGACCATGGCCCGGTAGAGGCGGCGCACCTCCTGCGACGACAGGCTGTCGGAGGAGCGGTCGTGGGCGAGGCCGGCGGCGAAGAGGATCTCGTCGCTGTAGATGTTGCCGATGCCGGCGACGAACTTCTGGTCCATGAGCAGGGCCTTCAGCTTCATCTTGCGCGCCGTCAGCAGGTCGCCGAAGTGGTTCCACGACATCACGTCCTCGAGCGGGTCCCACCCGAGGTGGCGCAGCTCGGGCACCTCGTGCTCGAGCTCGTCGGGGGTGGTCACGAACATCTCGCCGAAGGTGCGCGGGTCGATGAAGCGCAGCTGGCCGCCCTGGGTGAAGGTGATGATCACGTGGGTGTGCTTGTCGACGCCGTTGCGGGAGCTCTTCGCCCGCAGGAGCTGGCCGCTCATGCCCAGGTGTGCCACGAGCAGGTCGCCACCGTCGAGCTTGAACAGCAGGTACTTGCCCTTGCGGTTCATGGCCGTGATCTTCTGGCCCTCGAGCCGCGACGTGAACTGGAGCTTGCGGGTGTGGCGGCGGATCGAGCGGTTGCCCTTGACCTCGACCGCCTTGATCTTCCTGCCCACGACCTCGCGCTCGAGGTCGCGCCGCAGGGTCTCGACCTCCGGAAGCTCAGGCAACGGCACCACCCGCGTCGGCGTTGGCGTCCGCGACAGCGCTCGCGCCGGCCCCTTGCAGCGATTCCCACGCCATCCGGGCCGCCGCCTGCTCGGCCTGCTTCTTCGAGCGGCCCTCGCCCGATCCGTGCGGGCGGCCGCCGACATAGACGCTGGCGAAGAAGCGCTTGTCGTGGTCGGGGCCCTCGTCGTCGACCTCGTAACGGGGCACGTCGTCGAAGCGGGCGGCCAGCTCCTGGAGCCGGCCCTTGAAGTCCTGCCCCGGCCCCTCGGCCGCCTCGGCGATGCGTTCGCCCAGCAGGCCGACGACGAGGCTGTAGGCCTCCGGCCAGCCCCCGTCGAGGTAGACCGCGGCGATCAGGGCCTCCATGACGTCGGCCAGGATCGAGGGCTTCTCCCGCCCGCCGGCCTGGTCCTCGCCCTTGCCGAGCAGCAGCGCCGGGCCCACCTCGAGCTCGGAGGCGACCTCGGCCAGCACGACCGAGTTCACGACCGCGGCCCGCACCTTCGACAGCTCGCCCTCGGGGAGGTCGCGGTAGGCCCGGAAGATGTGGTCGGCGACGGCCAGGCCGAGGACGGCGTCGCCCAGGAACTCGAGGCGCTCGTTCGACACCGTGCCGGGCGTCTCTGCGCACCACGAGCGGTGGGCGACGGCCCGAGCGAGCAGGTCGGCATCCTCGAAGCGGTATCCCAGTCGGCCGCTGAGGGCCTCGAGCTCCGGGGACAGGCCCGTCAGGACGCTCCGAGCTTGGCCACGACGTAGTCGACGGCATCCCGCACCGTGCGCAGGTCCTCGAGGTCCTCGTCCTCGATGCGGAAGCCCACGGACCGCTCGCCCAGCTCCTCTTCGAGGGTCTCCACCAGCTCGATCAGGGCCAGCGAGTCGGCCCCCAGGTCGTCGGTGAAGGAGGCACCCTCGCTGATGCGGTCGGGCTCGATCTCGAGGATGTCGGCCAGGCGGTCGCGGATCAACTCGTAGACCTGCTGACGGTCGAGCGGCCCCCGCTCCACGTGTGTCTCGGCGGGCACGCGCTCATGGTAGCGGGCGTCACACCTTGCGCGCTTGTGACTATTGGGGCGAAACGGCCGTCCGGAGGCGGTCGACGAGGCCGGCGCCGGCGAGGTCGGCGGCCACCCGCACCGCGCTCACGATCGCCCGGGCGCCGGAGGACCCGTGGCTGATCACGCACACGCCGTCGACGCCCAGCAGCATCGCCCCGCCGGTGCCGTCAGGGTCGAGCTCGGCTGCCAGGGGGAGCAGGAGCTCGATCCCCTCGGGTGGGAGGGCCGCGAGCACGGCGCCCACGAGGAAGCGCAGGCCGCCCTCGAAGCCGTCGGTGACCACCACGTCGACGGCGTCGCTCATGATGTCGCGGCCCTCGACGTTGCCGACGAACCGCACACCGGCGCCCTCGGCCAGCAGGGCGTGGGTCTCCTTGACCAGGGCGGTGCCCTTGGACGGCTCCTCCCCGATCGAGAGCAGGCCCACCCGCGGCTCGGCGATCCCGTAGCGCTCGGATGCGAACGCCGATCCCATCTGGGCGAACTGGACGAGGTACTGGGCGGTGCACTCGGCGTTGGCGCCCGCGTCGAGCAGGACGGTGGGCCCGGCCCCCGGGACCGGGATGGGCGTGGCGATCGCCGGGCGTTGCACGCCCTTCAGCCGGCCCATGCGCAGCAGGGCCGCCGCCATCGCCGCTCCCGTGTTGCCGGCACTGACCATGGCCGAGGCCCGCCCGTCGCGCACCGCCTCGGCCGCTCGAACCAGCGACGAGTCCTTCTTGCGCCGCACGCCCTGGGCCGGGTCCTCGGCCATGCCGATGACCTCGCTCGCCGGAATGACCTCCAGCCCGCCGGCGTCGCCGATGGCCTCCGGCTGTCCCACCAGCACCACCGGCACCCCGAGCTCGTCAGCCGCCTGCCGGGCCCCGGCCACGATCTCCCCCGGCGCCCGGTCCCCGCCCATGGCGTCGACCGCGACCGGCTTCAAACCCTCGGCGACTTTTGTAACGGTGGTGGCGCTCGGCGGTGGTCCCACGTGAAAAAGTCGAGGAGGTTGGGGTGACTACTCGACGTCGATGGCCTGCCGGCCCGCGTACCAGCCGCAGTTGGGGCACACGACATGAGGCGACTTGGCGGCATCGCAACGGGGGCAGATGCTGCGGGCGGGCTCGCCGAGGCGCCAGGCGGACGCCCGCCGGCTCCGGCTCTTGGCCTTCGACGTCTTCTTCTTGGGGACGGCCACGTCGGCTCCTGCTCTAGTCGGGGCGGAGGGCGTCGAGCGCCGCCCACCGCGGGTCGCGATTCTCGGGGACGCAACGGCACGACCCCTCGTTCAGGTCGGCCCCGCACGTGGCGCAGAGCCCCCGGCAGTCGTCACGGCACAGCGGCGCCTGCGGGAGCTCGAGCAGCACGGCCTCGCGCGCCAGTGGCTCGAGGTCGACCTGGTCGTGGACGAGAGGGTAGCTCTCCCCCTCGGTCGCCCGCTCCTCGAACAGCTCCGCCACCGCGGCACGGGCGTCGCCCGCCACAGGCTTCAGGCAGCGCCGGCACGGCCCCGTCCACGGCGCGGCCACGGTGCCCGTGGCGAGGATCCCCTCCTTCACCGACTCCAGCATCACCTCGACGACCACGCCGGCGCCCGCGGGCACCGCGCTCCCGGTCAGCGCCAGGCCGTCGAGGACGGCCTCGATGTGCTCGGCCCGCCGGGCGGCCGGCCGGTTGCGGATGTCGGCGACGTCGACGACGAGGGCGCGCACGGGGCCACGCTCAGGGCCGGTTGAGCTGGTCCTGGTCGAAGAACGCCTCCTCGGGTGTCTCCTCGGAGATCCCCAGCTCTTCGGCCGCCGGCGGGGCGGGCATCGGCGTCACGCGCAGCTTCTCGCGACCGGCCTGGACGGTCTTGATCGTGCGGTCGAGAACGATCTCGAACGAGCCGAGCTTCTGGTCGCAGTAGTCCTCGGCCTCCAGCCGCAGACGCCGGGCCTCCTCGCGCGCGTCCTCGACGGTGCGGTGGGCGGTGTGCTGCGCCTCCCGCACGATCTCCGTGCGCTGCACCATGCGCTCAGCGCGTACCCGCGCCGCCTCGAGGATGTCGTCGCCCTCCCGCTGGACCTTGGCGAGGAACTCGTCGCGCTCCTTGAGCAGCCACCGCGCCTGACGCAGCTCCTCGGGCAGGCGCTCGATCGTCTCCTCGAGCAGGCCGACGACCTCGTCCTTGTTCACCATCACCGACGCCGACAGCGGCATCGGCCGGGCGCCCGCGATGATCTCGTGGACGCGCTTGAGCAGCGTCTCGGTGTCGGGATGATTGCCGTGGGCCGAGGCCTCGCTCACCTTGCGAACTTCTCCTTCAGCCGCCGGGCGACCGGCTCGGGCACCATCGAGGACACGTCACCGCCGAAGCGGGCGACCTCGCGTACCAGGCTCGACGACAGGAACGAGTGCTGCGGGCTCGTCGGCATGAACAGTGTGTCGATCCCGGCGAGCTTGAAGTTCATCTGTGCCATCTGCAGCTCGTAGTCGAAGTCGCTCACAGCGCGCAGGCCCTTCACGATCGCGCTCACGCCGTGAGCCTCGGCGAACTCGACGAGCAGGCCCTTGAAGAAGTCGATACGCACATTGCTCAGGTGGGCGGTCACCTCCGCCAGCATCTCCTCCCGCTCCTCGAGCGTGAACAGGGCCTGCGCCTTCTGCGGGTTGCGGATGACGGCCACGAGGACCTCGTCGAAGTGCACGGCGGTGCGCTCGATGATGTCGACGTGCCCGCACGTGACGGGGTCGAAGGAGCCGGGGATGAGGGCGATGGCCACTGTGTGCGTTCTCTCAGTCGGTCGAGAAGCTGTCCGTCGAAAGGGCCAGCGTGACAACGGTATCCGCGTAGCGCTTGGTCCTGAGAACTCGCCACCGGTCGCCGACCTCGATCTCCCGGTCGCTCTCGAGCACCGCCACGCCCGCGCGCAGCGCCTCCAGCAGCGCCGCCCAGGCGTCGAAGGCGTAGGGCGGGTCGACCAGCGCGAGGTCGAAGCGCCCGGCGCGGCCCAAGAAACGCAGGGCGTCGTCGCGCACGACGGTGGCCTGCTGACCGAGGCCCGTAGCCGCGAGGTTGGCCGCGACCGACTCGAAGGCGGCACGGTCGTCGTCGACGAAGGTGGCGCTCGCCGCGCCCCTCGACAGCGCCTCGATCCCCAGGGCGCCGGTGCCGGCGAAGAGGTCGAGCACCGAGGCCCCCTCGACCGCCCCCTGGCTCTCGAGGGACGAGAAGACCGCTTCCCGTACCCGGTCGCCGGTGGGGCGGACGGAGCGTCCCGGCGGCGCCTGGAGCCGGCGGCCCCGGGCGCTTCCGGCCACGACGCGCACTTACGGAGAGTAGCGGCGCCGCTTGTCAACCAGGAATAGCCCTCCAGAACCATCGACGCGCTGGTCTCGTTTGCCCTACTCTCCCGAGAACGGGGCGGGACCCGCGCGCCCACTCAAGCAAAGAGGTGGTCATGAAATCTCGGGCTGTGCGGTGGTTCCACGGGCTCTTGCCGGCCCTGCTCATCGGATCCGTGCTCGCAGGTGCGGGCGGCGTGGCGCAGCTGGTCAGCGCTCCACCGGCCATCGGCGCCAGCGTCACCAAGTCATCCGACCTCTTACTTGTGAAATTAGTGTTACCGGGTTCGTCAGGCGCCGGAGCGGGTGACGAGGTCACCTTCACGATCCAGATCGCGAACAACGGTCCCGACGACGCGGGCACGAAGGTCAGCATCACGGATCAGATTCCGTCGCAGACCACGTTCGTGCGCGACTTAGGTGGCCCCGACTGGTCATGCCCGGGCGGCCACAACCCCGACGCCTTAGGCCTGATCTTATGCTTATACATCCCGGGCGGGGGCAACGTCATCACACCGAACGTGCCCATCCCCGTGTTTACGCTCGTCTTGCGCATCAAGTTATTAGCGACGGGCGCGATCACGAACAGCGCGTGCGTTTTCGTATCGACGACCGGCCCGAACAAGCCCATCGACTTAAAGCCCTTAAACAACTGCGACTCCGCGACGCTCGGCGAAGGCGGCGGCACCACCACCGGCACGACCGGAACCACCGGCACGACCGGCACGACCGGAACCACCGGCACGACCGGGACCACGGGTACGACCGGCTCGCCTCCGCCGCCGCCCGCGCCCGCGCACGTGGTGAAGGTGGTCAGACTCGGCGGACCGTTACGAATCTTCACCGCGATCGCGGTCTCACAGGACAGCTACCCCACCGCGGGTTCGGCGAAGACGGCCGTGTTCGCCCGCTCCGACCTCTTCCCCGACGCGCTTGCGGGCACGCCGCTGGCGGTGGTCAAGGACGGGCCGCTGCTCCTCACGCCGCCCAGCTCGCTCGACCCGAACAGCGCGGCCGAGCTCCAGCGGGTGCTGCCCTCCGGCGGCACGGTCTACGTGCTCGGTGACGTCGACGCCATCTCGCCGTCAACGGCCGCCGCCATCGGGGCGCTCGGCTACAACGTCGTGCGCTTCGGCGGTCCCGACCGCTACGGCACCGCCATCAAGATCGCGGTGGGCGGGCTCAACAGCCCGAGCAGCGTGCTGCTGGCAACGGGCATCGACTTCCCCGACGCCCTCGCCGGCGGTGCGGCTGCGGCCAAGACCGGCTCGGCCGTGCTCCTCACCACTGGCTCGTCGATGCCAGCCAGCACGGCCAGCTACCTGAGCGCCCATCCCGGCTCTCGCTTCGCCCTCGGTGGGCCGGCGGCGGCCGCCGACCCGGCGGCGACGCCGGTCGTCGGAATCGACCGCTACGACACCGCCCGCAAGGTCGCCGACCAGTTCTTCAGTGCCCCGGCCTTCGTCGGCGTGGCGACCGGGGAGAAGTTCCCCGACTCGCTGTCCGGTGGCGCGCACATCGGCAAGAAGGGCGGCCCGATGCTCCTGACGGCCCCGTTCGCGCTGTCGTCGCCCACGAGCACCTACCTGTCCGCCAACAAGGCCGGTCTGAACACGGTCTACATCTACGGCGGCACCGACGCCGTGAGCGCCGGCGTCCAGGCCCAGATCACCACGGCGGTCAGCTAGCCCGACGCACATCCGTCAGCAGGAATGCGGCTGAAACGCCGCATTCCTGCTGACAAAACCCCCGCGCCGCGGTCGGGCAGGATGGGGCGCGTGAGGGCACTCCGGCTCGGCGCTGCGGGCCTCGTCGTGCTGGCCGCGATCGGCCTCGTGCTGGCCGCGATCGGCCTCGGAGCCTCGCCCGCGAGCGCGCACACGTCGCTCGTCTCCAGCACGCCTGCCGACCGGAGCGTTCTCCCGCAGGCGCCCGGCAAGATCAGCCTCGGGTTCGCCAACGCGGTCGACCCGCGTCTGGTGAGCATCGGTGTCGTCGACACCGCGGGCGCCCACCATCCCGGAGCCAAGCGCCTCACGCCTGACCGTCCCGACACCA
>VAXF01000162.1 GCA_005888395.1 Actinomycetota bacterium
CTGCGCGTCCCGCTCGTCGACCCGCGCGCGGGCGTCGGCGCGGAGCGACGCCCACGTTCGGTCGTTCACGGAGCCATTCTCGCAAGGCGGCACGAGGAGCCAGAATGAGCGGAGTGAGGTGCTCTCGGGCGGGGTTGGCACTGGTCGGATCGTTGGCCCTCGTAGCCGGATCCGTGGCCGCCTGGACGGTGCGATCGCCCGTGGCGGCCGGCGAGACCGCCGTCGGTGTGGTTTCGACCTGCACCGATCCCAGCATCAGCGACCCGTACGGGATCGCGGCGGGACCGGACGGTGCCCTGTGGTTCACCAACAACACCAACAACTCCATCGGCCGGATCACCACCGACGGCGTCGTAACCAACTTCACCGGCGCCGGCATCTCGGGCCCGACCGACATCGCAACCGGATCCGACGGTGCGCTGTGGTTCACGAACGGCGGCAACAACTCCATCGGCCGGATCGGTACCGATGGCGTGGTGTCGAACTTCGTCGACCCGAGCATCGCCGCGCCGAGGGCGATCGTAGCGGGCTCCGACGGCGCATTGTGGTTCATCAATTACGACACGAAGACCATCGGGCGGATCACGACCGGCGGAGCCGTCTCGCAGTACCCCGGGCCGGGTGCCGGCCTGCCCCAGGCCATGGCCGCAGGTCCCGACAGCGCCCTGTGGTTCACCGTCGGCGGCAGCAACGACTCGATCGGACGCATCACCACGACCGGCGCGGTGTCGAGCTACACCAGCGCGGCGATCGCGAGCCCACAGGGGATCACCTCCGGCCCGGACGGCGCAATGTGGTTCGACATCACCGGTTACAGCGGTTCGATCGGGCGGATCACGACCGGCGGCGACGTGTCGGCATACGAGGGTTCGGGTGGTGGGTGGCGGATCGCCGCGGGACCGGACGGCGCCCTCTGGTTCACCGAGGGTGGCGCCATCGGAAGGATCACGACCGATGGGACGCGCTCGAGCTCCGGCCTCCCCAGCGGGAGCTCGGCGCTCTTCGGCATCGTCGCCGGTTCCGACGGCGCCATGTGGTTCACCGCTTCCGGCACCAACTCGATCGGGCGAATCACGACCGGCGTCAGCACGGGCAGCGTCAACTGTCCGGTCGCGGGCGGAGGAGGCGGAGGAGGAGGAGGAGGCTCGACCACCGGCGGCTCGAGCACGACGACAACCGGCGGCACGACGACCGGCGGCACGACCACGGGCGGCACGACGTTAGGGCCCAAGCCGGTGACGCGCCTGGCCGGCGCCGACCGGATCGCGACGGCGGTGGCGGTGTCGCCGGCGAGCTTCCCCGACGCCCGCTCGGCAGGGGCGGTCGTGCTGGCCCGCTCCGACAACTTCGCCGACGCGTTGGCCGGCACGCCGTTGGCGGCGGCCAAGTCGGGCCCGTTGCTGCTCAACCCGCCCTTCGGCGGCCTCGACGGACGCGTCGAGACGGAGATCGCCCGGGTCCTGCCTCCGGGTGGGACGGTGTGGGTGCTGGGAGGCGCCGCGGCGTTGAGCACGATCGTCGACGCCCAGCTGCAGGCCGACGGTTACCGGGTCGCTCGCGTGGCCGGGCGAGACCGATACGCCACCGCGGTCGCGGTCGCCCACCAGGGTCTCGGCGACCCGCCGACGGTGCTGGAGGCGACCGGCCTGAACTTCCCCGACGCGCTGGCCGGTGGAGCCGCCGCGGCGAAGGCCCACGCCGCGGTGCTGCTCACCGCCGGGGTCGTCATGCCCACCTCCACGGCCGCGTACCTGGGCGCGCACCCCGGCGACACCCGCTACGCGCTGGGCGGACCGGCGGCGGCGGCCGACCCATCGGCGACGTCGATCGTCGGCGCCGACCGCTACGGCACGGCAACCGCCGTGGCCAACGGGTTCTTCTCCGCGCCGACGGCGATCGGGGCGGCCAGCGGCACGACCTTTCCTGACGCGCTCGCCGGCGGGGCCAACGCCGTTCGGGCCGGTGGCCCGCTCCTGCTGGTCGACCCGTCGGGGCCTCTCCCGGCAAGCGTGCAGGCCTACATCGCCGACAATGCCACCTCCCTCGCGGAGGGCTGGCTCTACGGTGGCGCGTCAGCCGTGGGCGACGACGTACTGGCCGAACTGCAGCAAGCGATGAGCCGCTGAGCTGGCGTAGCGAGCCACAACCTCAGCCGGTGCCGCCCAGCTCGCGGCCGCGCTCGTCGGCCACCAGCGCGTCGACCAGGTCGTCGAGGTCACCCATGAGAACGCGATCGAGCTTGTAGAGCGTGAGCCCGATGCGGTGGTCGGTGACGCGGTTGTCCTTGTAGTTGTAGGTGCGGATCTTCTCGGAGCGACCGCCACCGCCGATCTGGCCCCGGCGCTGCTCCGACAGCTCGGCCGCCTGGCGGTCCTGCTCGAGCTTGAGCAGGCGCGCCCGCAGCACCTGCATGGCCTTGGCCTTGTTCTGAAGCTGGCTCTTCTCGTCCTGCATGGCGACCACGAGGCCGGTGGGCTTGTGGGTGATGCGCACCGCTGAGTCAGTCGTGTTCACCGACTGCCCGCCCGGGCCGGTCGAGCGGTAGACGTCGATCTCGAGGTCGTTGGGGTCGATGTCGACATCGACCTCCTCGGCCTCGGGCAGCACCGACACGGTGGCCGCGCTCGTGTGGATGCGGCCCTGCGACTCGGTGACGGGCACCCGCTGCACGCGATGCGGCCCGCCCTCGTGCTTCATGCGCTGCCACACGCCGTCGCCCTTGAGCAGGAAGGTGACCTCGTTGTAGCCGCCCATGTCGGATGGGTCTGCCGCCAGCACCTCGAGCTTCCAGCCCATGCGCTCGGCGTAACGCGAGTACATGTCGAAGACGACCTTGGCGAACAGGTTGGCCTCCTCGCCGCCCTCGGCGCCGCGGATCTCGACGATCACGTTCTTGTCGTCGTTGGGGTCGCGGGGCACGAGCAGCGCCTTCAGGTCGGCCTCGAGCGCGGCCAGCCGGGCCTCGATGCCGTCGATCTCGTCGCGCATCGTGTCGCGGTCGTCGCCGGACGACTCGGCGTGCATCTCCTTGGCCGCCTCGAGGTCGTCGAGCGCCGCCCGGTAGGCGCGGTACGCGGTCACCACCGGTTCGAGCTGCTTGTGCCGCTTCGACTCCGTGCGCAGGGCGCGCTGGTCGGCGAGGACGGCGGGGTCGGCCAGCCGGCCGAGCACGGCCTCGTACTCCTGCTCCAGCGCGGCGAGACGGTCGAGCACGAGTTCAGGCTACCGACGAGGCCCTGAGGCCCCGGGCCGGTTACTGCTTGGTGCGCCGCTTGCGGGCGCCGTAGCGACGCTCGAAGCGCTCGACCCGGCCACCGGTGTCGACCAGCTTCTGACGCCCGGTGAAGAACGGGTGGCACTCGTTGCAGAGCTCCACGTGGAGATCGGGCTTGGTGGAGCGCGTGGTGAACGTGTTGCCGCACGAGCAGCGGACGGTCGCCTCGACGTACTCGGGGTGGATGTCGGCCTTCATCGGTGTTCCTTCCTGGACAGGAGGCTAGACAGCAGGTGTCGGCGCCTTGGCGATCTCGGCCAGGAACTCGTCGTTGCTCTTGGTCGACTTGATCTTGTCGACGAGCAACTCGAGCCCCGCCGCCGCCGAGCCGCCCTCGGACAGGCCGTTAGCACGCGTCGCAGCCGCCACACCAGCTCGAGCTGCTTGCGGTCGAAGAGCAGCTCCTCGTGGCGGGTCGAGCTGGCGTTGACGTCGAGCGCCGGGTAGATGCGCCGCTCGGCCAGCTTGCGGTCGAGGCGGAGCTCCATGTTGCCGGTGCCCTTGAACTCCTCGAAGATCACCTCGTCCATCCGCGAGCCGGTCTCGACGAGCGCAGTGGCGAGGATCGTGAGGGAGCCGCCCTCCTCGATGTTGCGGGCCGAGCCGAAGAACTTCTTCGGCGGGTAGAGGGCACCCGAGTCGACACCGCCCGAGAGGATGCGGCCCGACGCGGGGGCGGCAAGGTTGTAGGCGCGGGCGAGGCGGGTGATGCCGTCGAGGACGATGACGACGTCCTTGCCCATCTCGACCAGTCGCCGGGCCCGCTCGATGGCGAGCTCGGCCAGCGCGGTGTGCTCGTCGGACGGCCGGTCGAAGGTGGAGGCGACCACCTCGCCCTTCACCGAGCGGCGCATGTCGGTGACCTCCTCTGGCCGCTCGTCGACGAGCAAGACCATGAGGTGGACCTCGGGGTTGTTGGTCTCGATCGACTTGGCGATCTGCTTGAGGACGGTCGTCTTGCCCGCCTTCGGCGGCGACACGATCATCCCGCGCTGGCCCTTGCCGATCGGCGAGATGAGGTCGACGATGCGGACGGTGACGTCGCCCGGGTCACCGGTCAGCTCCATCTTCAGCCGCTCGTCGGGGAACAGCGGCGTGAGGTCCTCGAACCGGGGACGCTCGCGCGCCTCGTCGGGCGTCAGCGCGCTGACCGTGTCGATGCGCAGCAGCGCCGGGTACTTCTCGTTGCTGGCCGCCGGCCGGCTGGCGCCCTGGATGTAGTCGCCCTTGCGCAGTGCGAACCGGCGCACCTGGCTGAGCGAGACGTAGACGTCCTTCGGGCTCGGCAGGTAGCCGCCCGCGCGCAGGAAGCCATAGCCCTCGTCGCGCAGGTCGAG
>VAXF01000329.1 GCA_005888395.1 Actinomycetota bacterium
TGAGCGCCACCACCGCCGTCGCCAGCACGCGATGACGGCGCGCCGCCACGTACCTCGTCGAGCCATTCATCGAGCCTCCCCGTCGACCCACCTGGACTGCTTTCCCGCCGATGTCGAAGCTCTAGTGAACCACTCGACCCGCCTCAGCGGGAAACAGCCGCGGACCCCAGGGCCATTGGGATCGTCGTGCGCCACGCCTCGACCGCCTCGGCCAAGGCCACGTCCAGCAGGCCGTCGACGACGAGCCGGTCGCCGCCCGAGCCGCCCAGGAGTGTCACCGGGACGCCCGCCTCGCTCGCCCGCGTCGCCACCTCGCCGGCCCGCTCCGGCACGGCACACACGACGACCCGCGACGGCGCCTCCGAGAACAGCTCGGCGTGACCCGCAATCCCCGTCACGCGGAACCCGACGCAGGAGCGCATCGCCATCTCGGCGAGGGCGACACCGAGGGCGCGAGCAGGATCGCGTGGCCGCCGAGGTCCAGCGGCGGCAACCGGTCGCCGGACGCGCCCGCGCCGGCCGCCCAGCGCGACCCGCCCAGGTCGCCCGAGGGCGCGCCGAGCAGCAGGAGGCGGCCGTTCTCCACGAGCGTCACGCCGGGGGGGCGGCGCTCCAGCCGGTCGACGATCCCGAGCGTGCCGACGACCGGTGTGGGGTCGATGTCACGCCCGCGCGACTCGTTGTAGAGGCTCACGTTGCCGCCGATGACCGGCAGACCCAGCGCGCGGCAGGCGTCGGTCATGCCGTCGATCGCCTCCGACAGTTGCCACATGACCTCGGGGTGTTCGGGGTTGCCGAAGTTGAGGCAGTTCACGAGGGCGACAGGCCGGGCGCCGGCGCAGGCGACGTTGAGGGTCGACTCGGCGACGAGCATGGCGGTGCCGCGGCGCGGGTCGACCGCGCACCAGCGACTGTTGCCGTCGGTCGAGAGCGCGAGTCCGCGGCGGCTCGCCGGCACGCCCGGCGCGGCGAGCCGCAAC
>VAXF01000176.1 GCA_005888395.1 Actinomycetota bacterium
GAGGACCTGGTGCAGGGTGTGCAGGACCTCCACGAGGTCGGCCTGGTCGGCCATCACCTGGTCGATGTCCTTGTAGGCCGACGGGATCTCGTCCACCAGCGCGCCGGCCCGCTTGGCGAGCCACACCTTGCCGGCCATCTGGGTGGCGAGGTCGGCCGACGTGAACAGCTTCTTGGCCTTGGTGCGGCTGTAGCGGCGGCCGGCGCCGTGCGCGCACGACCTCCAGCTGGCCTCGTTGCCCCTGCCCCGGACGATGTAGTTGGCCGTGCCCATCGAGCCCGGGATCACGCCGAGGTCGTCCGTGCCCGCTTTGATCGCACCCTTGCGAGTGATCCACAGCTCGGTGCCATCGTGGACCTCGCGCTGGGTGAAGTTGTGGTGGCAGTTGATGCGCTGCGTCTCGGCGCCGAAGCCGAGGAACGCGAACACCTCGCGCATGGCGTTGTCCATCATCTGGTCGCGGTTGGCCCGCGCGTACTCCTGGGCCCACAGCATGTCGGCGATGTAGGCGGTGAACTCCGGCGTGCCCTCCACGAAGTACGCCAGGTCGGGGTCCTCGAGCCGGAGCTCGAGGTCCTTCGCCAGCCGCCGGGCCTTGGCGATGTGGGCCTGGGCGAGCTGGTTGCCGATGCCCCGGCTGCCCGAGTGCAGCACCACCCACACCCGGGCACGGTCGTCGACGCACAGCTCGAAGAAGTGGTTGCCCGAGCCGAGGGTGCCGAACTGCTTGAGCACCTTCGCCGTGCGGTCGGCCGCCAGCTCGGTTGCCGGACGGTGCGCCGACAGCCACTCGTCCGCGTTGCGCGCCACGCGGTCGTGGCCCTGGCCGACGCCGGCCGGGATCGCCTTCTCGATGCGGCCGAGGAGCGGCTCGAGCGAGTCGGGCAGCCGGTCCGCGGTGACGTCGAGCTCCGCCGCGACCATGCCGCAGCCGATGTCGACGCCGACCGCGGACGGGATGACCGCGTTCTTGGTCGGGATGACCGAGCCGACGGTTGCGCCGATGCCCACGTGGGCGTCGGCCATCAGGGCGACGTGGCCCTCGATGATCGGGAGTCGAGCCGTCTTCTCGGCCTGCCGGATGGTCTCCGGGTCGATCTCGCTGGCCCAGGAGATCAGCCTGTCGTTGACGCTGGTGGGCACTCCGCCCGCGTCAGCCCTTGGCGTAGGTGGCCGCGCTCCGGAACTCGATGCCGACGGCGGGCTCGTTGCCGACGACCCATCCGTCGTGGCCCGGAGCGATCAGGTACGCGCTGCCGGGCTTGATGTCGACCTTCGTGCCGTCGTCGTGCTCGACGTGCAGCGCGCCGGAGACCAGATAGCCGAGGTGCTCGGCCTGGCAGCTGTCGGTCTTGGCGACGGGCTTGATGCACTCGGACCACTTCCATCCCGGCTGGAAGGTGAACCGGCCGACCTCGGTGCCGCCGACGTGTACGACCTCGACGCGGGTCTTGTCGGGCGTGCGGACCTCATCCGGCGAGTCCATGTGCTTGGTGTCGATGCCGGCCATGGGCCATCTCCTCTCGTAGGCGGTCGCGTCTAGTCTGACGCGCCGCGGGATCCGGTGAACCTGCTCGGAGCTCGCGAGCTCCAAACCCTGCGCCCGTAGCTTAAGAGGACTAAAGCTCCGGACTTAAAATCCGGCAGATGCGGGTTCGAGTCCCGTCGGGCGTTCGAGACGTGTACGAGCACGGCCGACCCGCACGGCATGATTGAGGCATGGCCGGACGCGCGGTCGAATCAGGGCTGGTCGAGGCGCTCAGCGGTGTCCTCGCGCGCCGGCTGAGCGACCGAAACGCGCATATCGCGGCCGTCGACCTGGCCGGTCAGGTCAAGCTCGGCGAGTTCCGGGCCTACGTGGAGGGCGTCACGCACACCTCTCCCGACCCCGAGCTGCTCGGCCGCGTTGCCGACGCGCTCGCCGGGGAGCCCGAGATCGACAGCGCCACGCCGGTGCAGTCGAAGGTCCACTTCTCGCCCTCGACCCAGCTGCTCGTCGACGTGGTCGCGCGCTGCGCGGGACTCGAGGCCGCCGACGAGGCGCCCGTGGACCGGCCAGGCGTGATCGTCACGTTCTGCAGCCCCAACACCAACAAGCCTCTCCACCTCGGCCACCTCCGGGCCTCGCTGCTCGGCATGTCGATCGCCGAGCTGGTCGAGGCCAGCGGCACGCCGGTCCTGCGGTCGCAGATGCTCAGCAACTTCGGCATCCACATCTGCCAGGCGCTCGCCATCTGGGAGCGCGATCCGGTCGACCCGGCGTCGGTGGGGACGAAGGGCGACTGGTTCGTGGGCGAGCTCTACCGGCGCTACCACGAGGAGGCGAGCGACGACGAGGGTGTGCAGGCGCGGTGCGCGGAGCGCGACTGCCCGCACTGCCGTGCCGCCGAGATGCTCCGCGCCATGGTCGCGGGCGACGAGACCCTCCTCGAGGCCAACGCCCGGCTCACCGGCTGGGTCATCGACGGCATGGCCGCCACGCATGCGCGCATCGGCACGCGCTACGACGTCGAGTTCCTCGAGCTCGACACCCTTCCGCTCGCGTTCGACGCGATCCGCGAGGCCACGGCCGCGGGGCTGTGCCGGCGCCGCGACGACGGGTCGACGTTCATCGAGGTCGACGAGAAGCGCGGGGCGGAGGTCACCCTGCTGCGCGGCGACGGCACGCCCCTCGTCTTCACCCAGTTCCTCGGCGTGCACCTCGGCCGCGGCGATCGCTACCCCGGCTGGCGGATCTTCGAGCTCACGGGGGAGCAGTGGCGCTCGGGCCGGGCCGCCATGTACGAGGTGCTCCGCCGGCTCGACCGCCCCGACCTCGCCGAACGGATGGACAACGTCTGGTTCGGCATGGTGCAGCTGGGTGGAGCGACGATGCGATCGCGCACGGGCACCGGCGTTCTCACCGACTCGCTCCTCGACGACGTCCGTGACCGCGTGGCCGCGTGGCGCGACCGGCCAGCGCTCCTCGATGTCGACGACGCCGACGTCGACGCGCTCGCCGTCGCCCTGGTCAAGTACTACATGCTCGGCTTTTCCCGGCAGTCGCCGATCGACTTCGACGACGACGTCCTGTGGAGCACCGCCACCGAAGGGCTCGGCCGTGTCGCGAGCGCCCTCGCGTGGGCCGACGCACCCGTCGAGGCCGGGTCGGGCGACGAGTCGGGTGCGGCGAGCCGCGCGCTCGCGCTTCTGCTGGCGCGTGAAGGGGCCACTGCCGACCGGGCGCTCTACAAACAGGACCCTGCCATCCTCGTGCGCTACCTCGACGAGCTGAGCGACGCCGCCCACGCCGCGGCGCGCGGTCCCGAGCTCGGGGCTCCCTTGCGGGCTGCGTTCGGCCGGGTGACGCGGCGCACGCTCCGTCTGCTCAACATCGACCTTCCCGCGGCCCGGCGCGGGGCCGCCTCGCTCGTCGGCACCGCCCGATCGAGGCCCGCGTGAGCCCCCGGGGCGGTTTGGCCGGGGACGCGCGCGAGGCGCTGCACGACCGCATGCTCGCCTTGTCCGGCGCGCTCGCGGCTGTCGGTCGCACCCCGCTCGTGCCGTTGAGCCGGCTCCCGATCGCGAACGTGCTCCGCCCCTTCGGCAAGCTCGAGGCGCTCAACCCCGCGGGGAGCTCGAAGGACCGGCCGGCGCTCGCCATGATCCGGAAGGGGATCGAGGAAGGCCACATCGGGCCCGACACCGTGATCGTCGAGTCGAGCTCGGGGAACATGGCGCTCGGCCTTGCCCAGGTGTGCGCGGCCCTCGGCCTGCGCTTCGTGTCGGTCGTCGACGCGAAGACCACGCCGCAGAACATCCGGCTGCTCCATGCCTACAACGCGACCGTCGACTTCGTGGCCAAACCCGATGCGGCGACGGGCGAGTACCTGCCCGCTCGCCTGCGCCGCGTCAGGGAGCTGCTCTCGGAGCTGCCCGACAGCTTCTGGCCGAACCAGTACGAGAACTCGGCCAGTCCCGACGCCCACTTCGACACGACGATGCCGGAGATCGTCGAGGCGCTGAACGGCGAGGTCGACTTCCTCTTCTGCGGGACCGGCACGTTCGGCACGTTGCGCGGGTGCTACGAGTACGCGCGCGCTCACAACATGACGACGAAGATCGTCGGCGTCGACGCCGCCGGGAGCGTGATCTTCGACACGTCCACCGTCGGTGCCGTGCGCCGGCTGCCCGGGTTGGGCGCGGCGGTGCGGCCGGCGCTGTTCCGGCCCGAGATGGCCGACTTCGTCGTGCACGTCACCGACGCCGACTGCGTGGCGGGCTGTCGGGAGCTCGTGCGCCGAGAGGGCCTGCTGCTCGGCGCGTCGTCGGGCGGGATCGTGGCGGCCATGTACCGCCTGAGCGAGCAGATGCCGCGGGGTTCGACCTGCGTCGGCATCCTCCCCGACCGCGGCGAGCGCTACCTCGACACGGTGTACGACGAC